>CAXTNB010000394.1:0-2554 GCA_964245385.1 uncultured Acetobacteraceae bacterium
GTCGGGGCCGCCGCTGCGCGACCGTAGCACCGCGATGCTGGCGGCGGTGGCGCGCATCAACGACCGGCGGCTGGTGCTGATCGGCTGCGGCGGCATCGAGCGCGGCGAGCACGTGCTCGACAAGGTGCGCGCCGGTGCCGACCTGGTGCAGCTCTATACCGGCTTCGTGACGCACGGGCCGCAGCTGGTGCGCCGCCTGCTCGACGAGCTGTCGTCGCTGCTGCGCGCCCAGGGCCTGCGCCGTCTCGCCGACGCCAGGGGAGGCGCGCTGTGACCGGAGCCGCGATGCGGCAGCTCGACGGCTTCGCCGCCCTCGCCGAGAGCTATGACGGCTTCATCGTCGATCTCTGGGGCGTCGTGCATGACGGGATCTCGCCCTATCCGGGCGCACGCGACTGCCTGCGCCGGGCCGGCCGGCGCGTGGTGCTGCTGTCGAACGCGCCGCGGCGGGCGCGGCCGGTGCAGCAGGGGCTGCGGGCGATGGGCATCGAGGATGCGCTCCATGACGGTCTGCTGACCAGCGGCGAGGCGACCCGCGAGGCGCTGCGGCAGCGGCAGGATCCCTGGTTCGCCGCCCTCGGCCGCCGCCTGCTGCATCTCGGGCCGCCGAAGGACGCCGACCTGTTCGAGGGCCTCGGGCTCGAGCTGGTCCACGATCCCGGGGCGGCCGACTTCCTGCTCAATACCGGGCCCGACGACGAGGCGGCGGAGGCCGGCGCCGACCCCTACCTGCCGCTGCTGCGCGCCTGCGCCGCGCGCCGCCTGCCGATGCTGTGCGCCAATCCGGACCTGGAGATCGTGCGCGGCGGCCGGCGCATCCTGTGCGCCGGCACGCTGTCGCGCTTCTACGAGCAGTTCGGCGGCGCCGTGCGCTCGATCGGCAAGCCGCACCCGGAGGTCTACCGGATCGTGCGCTCGATGCTCGACCTGCCGCCCGCGCGCATCCTCGCGGTGGGCGACGCGCTGGCCACCGACATCGCCGGCGCCGCCGCGGCGGGGTTGCCGTCCTGCTGGGTGCTGGGCGGCATCCACGCCGAGATGATCGGCGACGATGCCGCGCTGGCGCGGGCCGAGGCGGCGGCGGCGGGCCTGGCGCCGGTGGCGTCGATCCCCGCCTTCCGCTGGTAGTGCCGCGCTTCAGCAGGCGCGACGCACCAGGTTCAGGCGGTCCTGCCTGCGGTCGAAATGCGCCGACAGGCTGGGCGGCAGCAGGTGCCCGAGGCCGGAATGATCGAGCACCGTCGAGACCGGTCCCGCGGCCGAGCTGGCATCGACCGGCTGCCACTGCTTGACCCCGCCGCCGCAGCCATGGTCCGCAGCACCGGTCCAGCCATAGGCGTCGACCACCGCGAGACCGCCCACCGGCACCTGGCTGCGATGGAGGTTCATGGTGACGTGGCGGGCGATCTCGGGATGGTCGGCGAGCAGGATGGTGGCGGCGTCGCGCAGCTCGGGCGAGACGTGCAGCGGCTGATCGCGCGAGGCGAAGCGCTGCAGCCCCGGCATCAGGTGCGCCGGCGACGGTTCCAGCAGCATGACCAGCAGCGTCGGCATCGCGAGCAGCGCTGCCGCGGGGATCAGCAGCTTCGGGCGAAGTTGCGACAGCAGCAGCCCCGCCAGCGGCATCGCCAGCGCCACGCTGACCGCGAAGTAGCGGGTGTCGGGCGCGATCGCCAGCACGAAGGTGTTGAGCAGGTACTGCAGCAGCAGGCCGGTGCCGGCGAACAGCGCGTAGTCGCGGCCGCGGCCGGGCAGCCGCCACGCGACCAGGCCGCCCAGCACGCACAGCGACGGCGTCAGCAGCAGCCCCGGGCTGGTGAAGACGCGCAGCAGCGGGTTGATCGTCCAGGGGGCACGGATCAGCGACGGCACGTCCCACCGCGACTCCAGGTCCCAGTTGAACAGCGGCGAGCCGCCGTTATAGGTGCCGCCGCGGAGATGGGCGCTGGCGATCAGCACGTGCCGGCTGTCGATCTGCAGCCGCTCCAGCGGATGGCCGGTCAGCTGCAGGTAGAACAGCGACTCGAGCGCCACCGGGGTCGCGTAGCCGGCGGCCAGCAGCAGCACGCTGCCCGCGATGCGTCGCGGCCGCGCGCGGTCGGACAGCGCGATCAGCACGCTGAGCGCCACCGGCATCGCCAGCGCGGTCTGCCGCACCAGGATGCCGCAGCCGCCGCACAGGCCGGCGGCGACCAGCAGCCACGCCCGGCCGCGCAGGCTCGGCTTCGGCAGCGCCGACAGCACCAGCGTGGTGGCGCCGGCGGCGCACATCGCCTCCATCACCTCCGGGTAGTAGGTGGTCGGCATGCGCACGAACAGCGGCGTCGTGACCACGATCAGCGCGGCGCAGAAGGCGGCGGCACCGCCATAGACCTGATCGGCGATACGCCAGAGCAGCAGCAGCAGCAGCGCGAACAGGATCGTGTTCGGCACCGTGAGCGCCAGCACCGTCAGCCCGAACAGGCGCATGCTCGCCGCCAGGGTGAGCACGTAGGGCAGGCGGGTTCCCCAGTGGTTGGCGGGCACGTGCACGCCGCGGGCCAGCCAGCTCTGC
>CAXTNB010000394.1:2564-2903 GCA_964245385.1 uncultured Acetobacteraceae bacterium
GGTCTATGGCGGTGCCGCCGCCTTCTGCGCCGCCTGCACGTAGTGCAGGTCGTCCCAGCCGGCGAAGCCGGCGGGCAAGGCGAGGCTGATGCAGATCGCGACGGCGGCGAGCAGCAGCAGGCCGACGGGCGGCACGCGCGCGCCGTCCTGCCCGGACAGCACGCGTGGCGACGAGGAGAAGATGCTGGATGAAGACATTCACGTCCTGTTCGAGAGTTACCTGGGCCGCGCAGTTCATAGAGGTGGGCGAGGTCGCACGCTCCCCCTCCCTTGATCAAAATTGAGATATATGCCTTTTTCGTGGCTGGTTTGACAGTGCGCGCCCCGCCTATCACAGTC
>CAXTNB010000395.1:0-2889 GCA_964245385.1 uncultured Acetobacteraceae bacterium
TGCCGCGGCGGCGGCGGCGGCGGTGCCGGCAGCGGCAGCGATCCGGCCGACGACGACGCCAAGGCGGCCGCGGCCGCGAACGCGCCGCCGCCGGCGCTGCCGGGTGCCGTGTCGAGCGATCCCGCAGCACCCACCGGCCACGCGTCGACGGACATGGACCCGACCGCGGCGCTGTTCGATGCGATCAACCGCGGCGATCTCACCGCGGCCAAGGAAGCCCTGTCGCGCGGCGCCGACCTCGCCGGCACCAACGTGCTGGGCGAGAAGCCGATCGAGAGTGCCATCGACCTGAACCGCAACGACATCACCTTCCTGCTGCTGTCGATGCGCAACAACGAGGAGCAGCCGGGCCGCGTCCAGGTCGCCACCGACACCGCCGGCGCCGACAAGCCGGGACACTTGGCGATCCGCGGACGCAGCTCCAGCCGCCCGGTCGAGCAGGCCGCGTACGCGGGCAGCCGTGCCGACGGCGGCGTGGCCAAGCCGGAGGTCGGCTTCCTGGGCTTCGACGGGAGCTGATCGCGGCTCCCGGCGAGCGCGCGTGAACCAGGCGCCGAACCCGATCGCCACCGTCCTCGCCGGCCTGCTGCTCGCGGCCGCGGCCTTCTGCTTCCTGATCCTGCACCTGCCGCTCGCCGCGATCCCGCTGGCGCTGCTCGGCGTGCTGCTGCCGCTCGCGCTGCGCATCGCGCGCGAGTGGGAACGCGCCGTGGTGCTGCGCGCGGGCAAGCTGAAGGGCGTGCGCGGCCCCGGCCTGTTCTGGATCGTCCCGGTGGTGGACAGCGTCGCCGGCACCGTCGACCTGCGCATCCAGACGACGCCGATCGCGACCGAGCAGACGCTCACCCGCGACACCAGCCCGGTCGACGTCGACGCCATCGTGTTCTGGCTGGTGCGCGACCCGCGTCTCGCCATCACCGCGCTGACCGACTACGCCGGCGCGGTCTCGCTGGTGGCGCAGACCAGCCTGCGCGAGGTGATCGGCGCCAACGACCTCGGCACGCTGCTGGAGGACCGCCGTCGCATCGATGACTGGCTGCGCCAGGCGATCGCCGAGAAGACCGCCGCCTGGGGCATCACCGTGCAGTCCGTGGAGATCCGCGACGTGAAGCTGCCGAGCAACCTGCAGGACGCGATGAGCCGGCAGGCGCAGGCGGAGCGGGAGAAGTCGGCGCGGGTGACGCTGGCCTCGGCGGAGCGTCAGGTGGCGATCGAGCTCGAGGCGGCGGCACGCACCTACGACCGCAGCCCCACCGCGATGCAGATCCTGCAGATCAACCGAATCTACGAGATGAACAAGGACCGCGGCGCCACCATCCTGCTGCCGACGACGATGGCCGACAGCCTGTCGCAGCTGATCGCGCAGAAGCCCGGCGGGGGATCCCCTGCCGGGCCGCCGGCGCCGGAGGCGCCTGGCACCGCGCCCTAGGCCCGCGCCGCAGGGTCCACGGCCCGCGTCTCGTCCGGGGTGCGAAGCGTCAGCGACAGCGCGTGCAGCCCGCCGGCGAGCTCGGCCGCCAGCGCCTCGTGCACCAGCCGCGCGCGCTGCACCCGGCTGAGCCCGACGAAGGCGGCGCTCACCAGCGTGATCGCGTAGTGCGTCTCGCCGCCCGCGCCGCGGACGCCGGCGTGCCCGGCGTGACGGGCGCTCTCGTCCTCGATCTCGAGCTGCTCCGGCGCGAGATGCCGCATCGCCGCGTGCAACCTGTCCAGGCGTCCCGCCATGGCAAACCTCCCCTCGCCGCTGCTGTCGCCGGCCCTTGCATGCCATGCCTGCGCGCGCACATAAACGGCCTGATGATGCGACGGAACACGCGACACCGGGCCTTCGATCCCGACCCGGACGCACCGGGCCGCGTGTGCGACATGCCCGGCTGCGAGGAGCCGGCGGGCTACCGCGCTCCCCGCTCGCGGGACAACCTGCAGGAATACTGGTGGTTCTGCCTCGCCCACGTGCGCGAGTACAACGCGCACTGGGATTTCTACAAGGGCATGTCCGCCGGCCAGATCGAGGCGCATCTGCGTGCCGACACCTCCTGGAACCGGCCCTCCTGGCGGCTCGGCCATCTCGGCGGCGGCCAGGCGGCGCAGGCCTTCGAGGAGGAGCGCGTCCTCGACCCGCTCGGCCTGCTCGGCGCGGCCGGACGACGGCGCCAGCGTCAGAAGCCGGTGGATACGCGGCCGGAGGCGCTGCGCCAGCCGCTGGAGGCGCTGGGACTGTCCTGGCCGGTCTCGCTGACCGAGCTCAAGAGCCGCTACAAGACCCTGGCGCGGCGCCATCATCCGGACGCCAACGGCGGCGACCGCGCGGCGGAGGAGCGGCTGAAGACGATCAACGTGGCGTATACCGCGCTGCGGACCCATCTTCTCGGCGCCCGGCAAACCGGACTCGCCGAGACGGGTTGAACAGGGGCCGGCTGGCGCGGGCCGGCGCCCGCGGGTCGGTGTGCCCTGGCGGCAGGAACGGACGGGAAGACTTCATGGACGAGATCGCGGCTCTGGCGGGGACGGGGAACGAGGCACGCGCGGGTGGTCTGGGCGAGCCGGGGCTGCCCGCGACGTGGCACCTGGGGACGCCCGATACCCGCCTGTCCGCGCGCGAGACGTTCGGCATCGACAGCGACATGCACGTGCCGGGCTATTCCGTGCGCACCGAGCACGTGCCGGAGATCGACACCGCCTACCGCTTCGACCGCGAGACCACGCTGGCGATCCTGGCCGGCTTCGCCTTCAACCGGCGGGTGATGATCCAGGGCTATCACGGCACCGGCAAGTCGAGCCACATCGAGCAGGTCGCGGCACGGCTGAACTGGCCGTGCGTGCGCATCAATCTCGACAGCCACATCAGCCGCATTGACCTGGTCGGCAAGGACGCGATCGTGCTGAAGG
>CAXTNB010000396.1:0-458 GCA_964245385.1 uncultured Acetobacteraceae bacterium
ATCATCGGGAAGGTCAGGAACACCGGCAGGCGGGCCGCCTTTTCCTCGAACTTGGTGAGCATGTCCTGCCGCATCTCGGCGGCCAGCACGCGGAGCGCCTGGCTGAGCGGGGTGCCGAACTGCATCGTCTGGATCAGCGTGCCGGCGAGGCGGCGCATCGATTCGAGGCCGGTGCGGTCGCCGAGCGATATCAGCGCCACGCGACGGTCGGTGCCGATGCGCATCTCCGAAGAGCAGATCGCCAGTTCCACGGCGACCGCCTTGTTGGCGAAGATGAACTCCTGCGCCACGCGCTCGACGGCGCTCTCCAGGCCGAGGCCGGCCTGGGCGCAGATCACCATCATGTCGAGCGCGTCCGGCAGGCCGCGCTCGACCTTCTTGAGGTGGGCGCCGCGCCTCGACTTGATGAAGAAGTCCGGGGCGACCATGCCGCCGACGGCGGAGCCGCCGATGATCGC
>CAXTNB010000396.1:468-2867 GCA_964245385.1 uncultured Acetobacteraceae bacterium
CATGGCCACCAAGTCGAGCAGCCGCATGCCCTCGCCGCGGGCGGGCAGGGCGGAACCGCCGGCATCCGGGCCGGTGACGCGCGCGAGGCGGGCGCGCACGCGCTCCTGCTGGTCGAGCGCGCGCAGCAGGACGAAGGACCCGACGACGAAGCAGAGGGCGACGACGCCTATCAGCGGCAGCGGCAGGTTCATGGCAGGTCTCCTCCTACGACAGGCTGCGCTTGATGATCTGGAACATGGAGAACAGGCCCATGCAGAGCATGCCGACGGCGAGTGCCAGCAGCTTCTCGCCGCCGGTGGTGGTGAACAGGACGCCGATGTAGTCCGGGTTGCTCATCCACAGCATGGTGCCGGTGACGATCGGCAGGGCGGCGAGAACGTAGATGCTGGTCTTGGCCTCGGAGGCCAGCGCGTTGCCGCGTTTGCGTGCGGCCTCGCGCTTGCGGATGGTGTCGGCCAGCGTGTCGAGCGTCTCGGTGAGGCCGCCGCCGGTCTGGCTCTGCAGGGCGAGCGCGGTGGCGAAGAAGCGGTACTCGGCGAGCTGGTTGCGCTCGGCCATCTCGACGAGGGCCTTCTCGAGGTCGACGCCGATGGCGACCGCGTCGGCGGAGCGGGCAAACTCGTCGCGGGTGGGAGCCAGGCCCTCGCGGGCGACCACCTTGATCGCCTCGCTGAGCGGCACGCCGACGCGTACCGAGCGCGAGACCATCGACAGCGCGTCGGGAAACTGCGAGAGCAGCTCACGCGAGATCTTCGCCGCGCACCAGCCGAGGAAGCTGCGGGTGAGCAGGATGTCGAGTGCCGGGACGGCGAGCCAGCCGAGCGCGCCCAGCAGCTTGGTGGCCAGCACGGCGCCGACGACGGAGGGGCCGAGCATGACCAGCGCCACGCCCCACCAGGTCATCGGGTATTGCGAGCGGCGGTCTTCCCGCCAATTGAACAGGCCGTGGATCTGGGCGGTGAGGCTGGCCGGGGCGTCCTTCGGGCGGTTGTTGAGCGACAGGCCGGGGCCGGCGACAAGCTTCGGCTTGAGATAGCCGCCGATGGTGGCGTCGCGCCGGGCGGCCCATTCCTGCTCGCGCTTCTGTTCCGCCAGCAGCCAGAAGCCGATGGCGAACAGGCCGACCAGGCAGGTGAAGCTGCCGCAGAGCAGCAGGACGGTGTGCGTGTTCACCAGTTGGTCTCTTCCATGGCGGCGACCCAGGCGCGGTCCATCTGGAAGTACATCAGGCGCTCCCAGAAGCTCGGGCGGCCGCGACCGACCTTGTAGGCGCCGACCAGCTTGCTGCCGTCCGGCGTCTCGCCGGTGAATTCGAACTGGAAGATGTCGTTGAGGACCACGACGTCGCCCTCGAGGCCGACGATGTCGGTGACCTGGGTGATGCGCCGGCCGCCGTCGCGGTGACGCTCGACCTGGACGATCATGTCCACCGCGCCGACAATCTGGGTTTTGATGGCTTTGCTGGGCAGGCCCATGTTGCCCATCTGCACCATGTTCTCGATACGGGTGAGCGCGTCGCGCGTGTTGTTGGCGTGGATGGTGCTCATCGAGCCGTCGTGGCCGGTGTTCATCGCCTGCAACATGTCGAAGGCCTCGGAGGATCGCACCTCGCCGATGATGACGCGGTCCGGCCGCATGCGCAGCGCGTTGCGCACGAGGTCGCGCTGGTTGATCTCGCCGCGGCCTTCGAGGCTGGCCGGGCGGGTCTCCATGCGGACGACGTGGGGTTGTTGCAGTTGCAGCTCGGCGGCGTCCTCGATGGTGATGACGCGCTCGGCCGGGTCGATCATGCGGCTCATCGCGTTCATCAGCGTGGTCTTGCCCGAGCCGGTGCCGCCGGAGATGATGACGTTGAGGCGGGCGCGGCCGGAGATCTCGAGGATGCGGGCGACCTGCGGCGTGCAGCTGCCGTGGGCGACCAGGCGCGCGAAGTCCATCTTCCGCTTGGTGAACTTGCGGATCGAGACGTAGGGGCCGTCGAGTGCGAGCGGCGGGAAGACGATGTTGACGCGGCTGCCGTCGGCCAGGCGCGCGTCGACCATCGGCGAGCTCTCGTCGATGCGCCGGCCGATCGCCGCGGCGATGCGCTGGCAGATGTTGATGACGTGGCCGGCGTCGCGGAAGCGCACGTTGGACAGGGTGACGCGGCCGGCCTTTTCGATGAACACGCGGTCGGGGCCGTTGACCATGATGTCGGCGATGGTGTCGTCGTCGAGCAGCGGCTGCAGCGGGCCCAGGCCCAGCATGTCGTTGACCAACTCGGCTGCGAGCTGGCGCTGCTCGCGGGCGTTGAGCTGGATGCGCCGCTCGGTGGCGATGTCGCCCACCAGCTTCTCGATCTCCGGGCCCAGGCGCTCCGGCGGCAGGGCGGCGGCGGCGGCGGGGTCGAGCTGGGAGG
>CAXTNB010000397.1:0-2860 GCA_964245385.1 uncultured Acetobacteraceae bacterium
GTGCTGCTGATCACCCACGACATGGGCGTGGTCGCCGAGACCTGCGACCGCACCCTGGTGCTGTACGCCGGCACCATCGCCGAGCGCGGCCCGACCGAGGCGATCTTCGCCGCGCCCGGCCATCCCTACACCAGCGCGTTGCTGGCCTCGATCCCGCCGCTGCGCGGCCCGCGGCCGAGCCGCCTGCCCTCGATCCCGGGGCAGCCGCCGAGCCCTGCCGACCGCCCCGACGGCTGCCCGTTCCGGCCGCGCTGCGCCCACGCCCACGATGCCTGCGCGGTGCGCCCGGCGCTGCTGCGGCGCGGCGCGCAGGACATCGCCTGCGTGCTCGTCGCGTGAGCGCCGACCGCGCCGCGGTGCCGCTGATCGAGGCGCGCGGGGTGGCCAAGCAGTATCGCGTCGGCAGCGTGCTCGGCGGCGGCCGGCACAGCCTGCGCGCGCTGGACGACGTCTCGCTGCGCGTCATGCCGGGCGAGACGCTCGGCCTGGTCGGCGAGTCCGGCTGCGGCAAGTCCACCCTCGGCCGCTGCCTGCTGCGGCTGACCGAGGTCAGCAGCGGCCGCATCCTGTTCGAGGGCGACGACATCACCGACCGCGGCGAGCGGGCGCTGCGCCGCCTGCGCCCGCGCATGCAGATGGTGTTCCAGGATTCCTACGCCTCGCTGAACCCGCGCCGGCGCATCGCCGACCTGCTCGCCGAGCCGATGCGGGTGCATCGCGCACCGGACGGCGCGCCGCATCGACGCGAGCAGATCGCGCATCGGCTGCACGAACTGCTCGCCCTCACCGGGCTGCCGACGCGGGCGCTGGACCGCTACCCGCACGAGTTCTCCGGCGGCCAGCGGCAGCGCATCAACATCGCCCGCGCCCTCGCCCTGTCGCCGCGGCTGATCGTCGCCGACGAGCCGGTCTCGGCACTCGACGTCTCGATCCAGGCGCAGATCATCAACCTGTTCGCCGACCTGCGCGAGCGGCTGGGCCTGACCTACGTGTTCATCGCCCACGACCTGAGCGTGGTGCGCCAGATCGCGAGCCGGGTCGCGGTGATGTATCTCGGCGCCATCGTCGAGCTCGGCGACACCGACACCGTGCTGCACGCCCCGGCGCACCCCTATACCGCCGCCTTGATCTCGGCGATCCCGGAACCCACGACGCGCGCCAGAGCCGGCCGCACCATCCTCGGCGGCGACGTGCCGAGCCCGATCGCACCGCCGCCCGGCTGCCGCTTCCACACCCGCTGCCCGATCGCGCAGCCGCGCTGTCGCACCGAGGTGCCGCCGCTGCGCCGGCTGGATGACGGCCGCGCCGCTGCCTGCCACTTCCCCCTGGCGGCCTAGCCCCTGTGGGGCACGGGTGACGCCCTTGCCTGCCGTCAGCAGGGAGCGACCCGGTGCCGCACGGGTGCCGGCCCGCGTCGCGCCCGATTGATCGCGAGGTCGAGGGCGGCCAGGAAGGCCGAGCGGTCCCTGGCGGTGAACGGCCGCGGCCC
Source organism: uncultured Acetobacteraceae bacterium (assembly GCA_964245385.1). Lineage (GTDB taxonomy): Bacteria > Pseudomonadota > Alphaproteobacteria > Acetobacterales > Acetobacteraceae > Lichenicoccus. Next base: position 1,490 of record CAXTNB010000397.1, read on the forward strand.
GCCGGTCAGCTGCCCCGCGGAGCGCAGCCCGTCCATCAGGTTGCGCGTCGCCAGCGCCATGCCGATCGCGCTCTCGTCGAACAGCCGCCCGGTCGGCGCCAGCACCGCCGCCCCCGCCCTGACGCAGCGCGCCGCCAGCGGCACGTCGGCGGTGACCACCACGTCGCCCGCGCGGGCGCGGTCGGCGATCCAGTCGTCCGCCACGTCCGGTCCGCTCTGCACCACCACGCGCTCGACCAGCGGCGAGGCCGGCACCGCCATCAGGCTGTTCGACACCACCAGCACCGGCACGCGGTAGCGTTCCGCGACGCGATAGATCTCGTTCTTGACCGGACAGGCGTCGGCATCGACGTAGATCCGGGTGACGGGCGCCGTCGCGTCGGCCATCGCGGCTCAGGCCTCCGACGCGTCCAGTCGCCTGAGGCCCGCGATCACGTCCGCGACCGTCTCCTCGACCGTGCGTTCCACCGGCACGGTCAGCGCCGGCTCGTCGTCGGTCGGCAGCTCCAGCGTGCGCAACTGGCTGGTCAGCAGCGAGGCCGGCATGTAGTGGCCGCGTCGCTGCGCCAGCCGTTCGTGCAGCACCTCTTCCGACACCTTCAGGTACAGGAACCACAGGCCGGGATTGCCCTCGCCGAGGCGTCGGCGATAGGCGTGCTTCAGCGCCGAGCAGGTCAGCAGGCCGCCCTCGCCGGCATCGATGCGAGCGCGGATCCACTGCGCGCAGCTGTCGAGCCAGGGCCAGCGATCCTCGTCGGTCAGCGGGATGCCGGCCGACATCTTCGCCACGTTCTCCTTGGAGTGCAGCTGGTCGCCCTCCTGGAACGCCCAGCCGAGCCGGTCGCGCAGGCTCTCGGCGACGCTGCTCTTGCCGGAGCCGGAAACCCCCATCACCACCAGCACGCGCGGCTTGAGGAGGTCGCTCATGCCGCCTCGTACTGCACGATGCCGTTCGCGCTTCCGACCAGCGCCAGCGCCGCGCGCCCGATGAACAGCCCGCTCTCGATCACGCCCACGATCTCGCCGATCCGCCGCTCCAGCGAGGCCGGGTCCTCGATCACGCCGAAATGACAGTCCAGGATCAGGTTGCCGCCGTCGGTCACGAACAGCGATCCGGCGGGGTTGCGCCGCGGCGACACCCGGCCGCCGATCCCGCCCAGCCGCGCCGCCGCGGTCTCCCAGCCGAACGGCGTGACCTCCACCGGCACCGGCGTATGCTCGCCCAGATGACCGACCATCTTGCGGTCGTCGGCGATGATCACCAGCCGCCGGCTCGCCGCGGCCACGATCTTCTCGCGCAACAGCGCGCCGCCGAGCCCCTTGATCAGGTTCAGCGTGCCGCGCTCGATCTCGTCGGCGCCGTCGATGGTG
>CAXTNB010000398.1:0-2859 GCA_964245385.1 uncultured Acetobacteraceae bacterium
CGAGACAACCGGGTAGACAGGATCAGCGTGGAGTTGGTGCGATCCACGCCATCGAGGGCGCCGATGCGGTCGATCAGCCGGTCGGCCTCCTCGACGGAACCCGCCTCCACCATCGCGATCAGGTCGAACTGGCCGCCGACCGCGTGCAGCGCGCGGACCGCGCTCATCCGGCGCAGCGCCGCCTCGATCGCCGACGCCCGCTTCGGCGCCGAGGCGATCATCACGTGCGCCCGCACCGGCTCCGGCCCGGTCGCCCGTCCGGTGCGTATGGTGTAGCCGAGGATCGCGCCGCCGCGCTCCAGCCGTTCGATGCGGCTCTGCACCGTCGTCCGGGACAGCCCCAGCGTGCGTGCGATCGCCGCGGTGGGCAGGCGGGCATTGCCGCGGAGCAGGTCGAGCAGGCTGCGGTCGAGCGCGTCGAGATGCATTGTGCCGAAACTATGCGGCAGGATGCCGATGTCAACGTGACCGTATCGGCGATGCGCGCCTTGTCCGCCCGGCACCGCAGGCCGGATCCTGGCAGTGCCGCCTACATCCATTCGGAGTTCCCCATGAGAGACATCGCCGTCATCGGCGCGGGCAAGATCGGCTCGACCATCGCGGAACTGCTGGCGATGAGCGGCGACTACGCGGTGACGCTGATCGACCGCGACCGCGCAGCACTCGAGGCGATGCAGCTGGGCGGCGAGGTCACGCGCCTGGCGCTGGATCTCGGCGCCCAGGACGATCTCGCCGGCGTGCTGCGCGGCCGCTACGCGGTGCTGTCGGCGGCGCCGTTCCACCTCACCACCCGGATCGCCGCCGCCGCGTTCGCCGCGCGGGCGCACTATCTCGACCTGACCGAGGACGTGGCGAGCTCGCGCCTGGTGCGCGACCTGGCGCGCGAGTCCGCCACCGCGTTCATCCCGCAATGCGGCCTGGCGCCCGGCTTCGTGTCGATCGCCGCCCACGCCATCGCCGGCCGCTTCGAGACGCTGGACTGCATCCGGCTGCGCGTCGGCGCGCTGCCGCGCTACCCGGACAACGCGCTCGGCTACAACCTGACCTGGAGCACGGAGGGGGTGATCAACGAGTACATCGAGCCGTGCGAGGCGATCGTGCAGGGCGAGCGCCGCCTGGTGCAGGCGCTGGAGGACTGCGAGGGCCTGTCGATCGACGGCGTCGCGTACGAGGCGTTCAACACCTCCGGCGGGCTGGGCTCGATGTGCGACAGCTACGCCGGCCGGGTGCGCGAGCTGAACTACCGCACGATGCGCTATCCCGGGCACTGCTCGATCATGAAGCTGCTGCTGCACGACCTGCGGCTCTCGGAGCGCCGCGCCACGCTGCGCTCGATCCTGGAGAACGCGCTGCCGGCGACGCTGCAGGACGTGGTGGTCATTTTCGTGACGGTGATCGGCACGCGGGACGGCAGGCTGACGCAGGAAACGTTCGCGCGCCGCATCGAAGCCGGATCGATTTCGGGACGACCGCGCAGCGCCATCCAGCTGACCACCGCCGGCAGCATCTGCGCCACGCTCGACCTGCTGGCGGCCGGCACCCTGCCGCAGGGCGGCCTGGTGCGGCAGGAGGATATCGATCTCGACCCGTTCCTGAAAAATCGTTTCGGAAAAATTTTCGCCTAGTCGACCGTGCCGGACTGCAAGCTTGCCGATCGTGGCGAGGAAGCGCCGTCTCACGCGGTTTTGTTTGTTGCGTTCGACGATGCGAACCGACATGACAGCGCGTGGTGGGGCAGCCGGACGTCCGAGTGCGACCAATCGGTGGTCATACGTGAGCGCGACGTCGGAGGCGGCGGCGCGGATCCTCGTCGTCGATGACGAGGCGGTCGTGCGCATGCTGGTGGTCGACCTGCTGCGCGAGCGCGGCCACTCGGTGCAGGAAGCGGAGGACGCCGTCTCCGCCATGGTCAAGCTGGAGAGCGCGGCCGCCTTCGACCTCATGATCACCGATATCGGGCTGCCGAACGGCTTCAACGGCTCGGTGCTGGCGCGCCGCGCCCGCTCGTTGCGCCCGAGCCTGCCGATCCTGTTCATCACCGGCTACGCCTTCGACGGCAATGCCGGCATCACCCTGGAACCCGGCATCCCGGTGCTGATCAAGCCGTTCACGCTGAGCGCGCTGTCGACCAGGATCGCCGACCTGCTCGACGCCGCCGGGCGGGAGGCGTGACGGGAAGGGGCCCGAGTCGGCGCGTCGCGGCCGCCTGTGCAAAGCGTGGATCGAAGCGGTAGCGCGTTGACGCCGCAGCGGGCTTTCGGGCTGCCGAAGATCGGCCTTGAAATGCCCGCATAAACATCATCTAGTGGTGGCAGGCGAAACATTGCCCGAGATCTAGCGTTGACGACCATGTGGCCGTTTCCGCCGCCCAGCCCACGGAGAACCCGATGACCTTGCACCAAGTCTCAGGGACGCATCACGACGCGGTGTCCGACCAGGGCCCGGAAGCTGGCGACATGCTGGTCGATGCGGTGCAGCTGCGCGGCCGCCACCAGGTCCGCGTCGACCGCTCGCGCGACGTGCTGATCACCGATTTCGGCCGCGCCACCCTGGACAACCGCTACCTGCTGCCGGGCGAGGGCTACCAGGACCTGTTCGCGCGCGTCGCCAGCTTCTACGGCGACGACACCGCGCACGCGCAGCGCATCTACGACTACATCTCGCGGCACTGGTTCATGCCGGCGACGCCGGTGCTGTCGAACGGCGGCACCAGCCGCGGCCTGCCGATCTCGTGCTTCCTCAACGAGGCGAGCGACAGCCTGGAGGGCATCGTCGGGCTGTGGAACGAGAACGTCTGGCTCGCCTCCAAGGGCGGCGGCATCGGCTCGTACTGGGGCAACCTGCGCTCGATCGGCGAGA
>CAXTNB010000399.1:0-1830 GCA_964245385.1 uncultured Acetobacteraceae bacterium
GCACCTTCATCGAGCCGACCGACCAGATCCGCAACCTGGGCGTCAAGCTGAAGCACTCCGCCAACCGGCCGGCGATCAACGGCCGCCGGGTGATCCTGGTCGACGATTCGATCGTGCGCGGCACCACCAGCCGCAAGATCGTCGAGATGGTGCGCGCCGCCGGCGCCACCGAGGTGCACATGCGCATCTCCTCGCCGCCGACGACGCATTCCTGCTTCTACGGCATCGACACCCCGGAGCGCGGCAAGCTGCTGGCGGCACGGCACGACGTCGCCGAGATGGCCGAGCTGATCGGCGCCGACAGCCTCGCCTTCATCTCGATCGACGGTCTCTACCGCGCCCTCGGCCAGCCCGGGCGGGACCCGGAGCAGCCGCATTTCTGCGACGCCTGCTTCACCGGCAAGTACCCGATCGACCTCGCCGACGTCGACGAGGACAGCCGCGCCAGGCCGACGCCGTAGCGCCCGCCACGGTGCGAGACGGACCCTCGGTGGAGCTGCGCGGCAGGATCGCCCTGGTCACCGGGGCCAGCCGCGGCATCGGCCGGGCGGTGGCGCGCGCGCTGGCGCGACGCGGCGCGCACTGCGTGCTGACCGCGCGCAGCCCGGGCGGCCTGGAGGAGAGCGACGACCTGATCCGCGCCGAGGGCGGCGGCGAGCATGGGGCGGGGCACGGCGCGACGCTGCTGCCGCTCGACCTGCTCGACGGCGCGGCGATCGACCGCATCGGCCCGACGCTGGCGGACCGCTTCGGCCGGCTCGACATCCTGGTGCACGCCGCAGCCGCCCTCGGTGCCCTGACGCCGGTGCCGCACATCGCCGAGCGCGACTGGGAGCGCACCCTGTCGGTCAACGTCACCGCGAGCTGGCGGCTGATCCGCACCACGGCGCCGCTGCTGCTGGCGGCGCCGGCCGGGCGGGCGGTGTTCCTGACCGACGCGCACGCTGACCGACCGGTGGCCTACTGGGGGATGCTCGGCGCCGGCAAGGCGGCGATGCAGAACCTGGTACTGAGCTGGGCCGACGAGGTGTCCGGCCACGGCCGGCTGCGCGTCAACCTGTTCGATCCCGGCATCGTCGCGACCCGCATGCGCGCGCAGGCGATGCCGGGCGAGGATGCCAGCCAGCTGGCGCGGCCGGAGCAGGTGGCGGAGGCCATCGTCGCCGCCTGCCTGGATCCGGAGCGGCGCCACGGCGCGCTGATCTCGGCCGCGGCCGGGACCGCTCCGGGCTGAACCGCCGCCCGACCGCGATCCGCCGCGCGGCCGCGGACGGCTTCCCCGTCAGCGACCCTGCCCCGCGAGCGTCGCGGACAGGGTCGGGCCGGCTCACGGGTTGCTGGGGGTCTGCGGCAGGCCCGCGGGCTGCGCGCCCGACTGGCCGACATAGCGATAGACGATCGGCGTGCCGACGCCGGTGGTGTAGGTGAAGTCGGGGCCGAAGGCGGCGTTCGAGACCACGCCGTCGTAGCCGGGGATGGCGCGGTGGAACAGCACGGTCGGCGGGTTGGCGCCCTCGCCGAACAGGGTCTGGATCTCCGAGGCGCTGTAGATGTAGTCGTTCAGGTTGCCCATGCGCCCGTACTGCTCGACCAGCAGCGCCGTGGCGCCGGCGAGCTCCGGCGAGGCGACGCTGGTGCCGATCAGGCCGTAGAACTCGCCGGCGATGGCGACGACGACGTACGAGCGGTCGGTGTTGCCGCTGCCGTCGAGCGGGTTGTCGCCGCCGTTGCAGGGCAGCACCGCGATGCCGCCGGGGCAGCCGCCGACCTGCATGCCGATGTCCGGCAGCGCCCGCTGGGTGGTCGAGCCGGTGGCGGTCAGGCTCTGGT
>CAXTNB010000399.1:1840-2839 GCA_964245385.1 uncultured Acetobacteraceae bacterium
CTGGTAGCTGGGCTGCGCGAACAGCGTGCTGAGGCCGCCGCCGGCGCCCCACGAGCCGCCGGAGACGTTGGCGCCGAGGCCGTAGATGTCGTACGGCACCTCCGGATCCGACCAGGCGTTCTCGCCGACATAGCTGGAGTCGAGGCTGCTGCTGCTCTGGTTGGTCACCACGTTGGTGCCGCCGACCGCGGTCACGTTGGTGTCGGCGGCCGGGGTCGAGACGCTGGGGATGAAGCTGCCGGCCACGCCCTGCTCGCTGTAGTTGGCGGTCGGGCATTCCAGGCCGGCCTCGTCGCCGGAGCTGGCCAGGAAGCTGATGCCCTGCGAGTTGCCCTGCTCGTACAGCTCGTGCTCGATGTTGAGCAGGTAGGTGTAGTCGACGCCCTCGTTGTAGGCGGCGGTGTAGCCCAGCTCGCAGCCGCCGAAGGAGGAGCTGACCACGTCGGCCTCGTTGGCGTCGTCGATGGCGACGTAGCCGGCGATGATGTTCTGGTCCGACAGGTCGGGGATGTCGTACAGCACCACGTGCGAACCCGGCGCGCCGGTCAGCGCCTCCTGCACGTCGAGCGAGGCCTCGTCGAGCGCGTCGCTGCTGGTGGTGGCGCCGCCGTTGACGTAGACGCGCTTGAACAGCGTCGGGTCGGCGACGCCCGCGTTCTGGCTGAACTTCTCGTGGTCGAACACCGCCTGCACGTCGCTGTCGTAGATGTCGCTCGACATCAGGATGCCGATGGTGACGCCGGTGCCGTCCAGCCGCCGGTTCTGGCCGGCCACCGTGATCGTGGTCTGGTAGGACGGGTACTGATACGCCTGCTTGAGGTCGGTGAACCAGTAGCCGCCGGTGGTGGAGGTGCGGTTGTCCGCCCTGTCGAACGGCACCTCCACGCCGGGCACCCGACGGGAGTGGGTGTGCACGGTGATCGCCTTGCGGCCGAAATCGAGCACCACGGCGCCGGCGGCGCGCGCCGCGTCGGGCAGGGTCGGGGCGCGGGTGGCGAC
>CAXTNB010000400.1:0-2833 GCA_964245385.1 uncultured Acetobacteraceae bacterium
CGAGGAGCACTACCAGGTGGCGCGCGACGTGCAGCGCATCCTGCAGACCTACAAGTCGCTGCAGGACATCATCGCGATCCTGGGCATGGACGAGCTGTCCGAGGAGGACAAGCAGACCGTGGCCCGCGCGCGACGCATCCAGCGCTTCCTCAGCCAGCCGTTCCACGTCGCCGAGGTGTTCACCGGGGCACCCGGCAAGCTGGTCTCGATCGAGGACACCGTGCGCTCGTTCAAGGCGATCGTCGCCGGCGAGTACGACCACCTGCCGGAGAGCGCCTTCTACATGGTCGGCTCGATCGACGAGGCGGTGGCCAAGCACGAAGGCTCGCAGAAGAAGGAGGGTTGAGGCCGGTGCCGATCGACGTCGAGATCGTCAGCCCGGCGAAGAAGCTGCTGGAGCGCGCGGTCGACATGGTGGTGATGCCGGGCTCGGAGGGCGACATCGCCGCGATGCCCGAGCACGCGCCGATGATCCTGCTGCTGCGCGGCGGCGTGGTCTCGCTGCACGAGGGCGGCAGCGTCACCGACGAGTTCTTCGTGGACGGCGGCTTCGCCGAGATCACGCCGGAGCGCTGCACCATCCTGGCCGACGAAGCCACACCGCTCGGCGAGCTGTCGCGCGCCGACGGCGAGGCGAAGCTGAAGGATGCCGAGCAGGCCTACGAGGCGGCCGACAAGACCGACATCACCACGCTGGAGCCCACTCTCGACCGGCTGCAGTCGGCGCGGGCGCACGTCGACGCCGCGGGCGGCCGATGAGCGGCGAACCGCCCGACCGGCTGTCGGCCGACCCGAAGAGCCCGTTCCACGACGCCGCCCTGCTGGAGCGCGGCGTCGGCATCCGCTTCAAGGGGGTGGAGAAGGACAACGTCGAGGAATACTGCGTCAGCGAGGGCTGGGTGCGGGTCACCATCGGCAAGACCGTCACCCGCAGCGGCGCGCCGATGACGATGAAGCTGCAAGGTCCGGTCGAGCCGTACTTCAAGAGCTGATCCGGAGCCACCCGGCATGCGCGTCACCGACGGCGAGGAGGACCCGAAGGCCGCGGCGCCCGCGATCAGCCTGCTGCTGGCCTACGCCGCGCTGGCGCCGATCGTGCTGGGGACGCTGGCGAGCCTCGCCCTCGGCCGCCGGCGGTTGCCGGCCGCCACGCGGCTGACCGTGGCCTGGGCCGGCGCCGTGCTCTGCTTCCTCGCCGGGGTGCGCCGCGGCCTGAGCTTCCGCCAGCCGGGCGGCACCACGCTGTCGCAGCTGCTCAGCATGTTCTGGCTGTTCGTGCTGGGAGCGGCGGCGTTGCTGTCGCCGCGGCGGATCGCCTCGCTGCTGCTGCTGATCCTCGGCTACGCCTCCATGGCCTCGCTCGATCCGGCGGCCGCGCACCGACGCGAGGTGCCGCGCTATTTCGGCCGGCTGCGCCCGACCCAGATGCTGGTGCCGATCGTGAGCCTGCTGGTGCTGCTGGCGCGCAACGCGCTCTGAGGCGGCGCCGCGCCCGGGACCCTCAGGGCTCCGCCGCGGTCGCCCGCGCCGCCTCCTCTTGCGTCGGCCAGGTCCGCCTCGCCTCGGCCTCGATCGAGCGCAGCGCCTCGATCAGGCAGCGCTCGTCCAGCTCCGTCATCGTCGACCGGTAGGCCCTGAGATGCTGGATGAACAGGCCAGTGTGCTCGGTCGCCGACCAGCGCCACAGCGGCGAGCGGTGGGTGAGGTCGATCAGCGACCGGAACGTCTCCGTGGGCTGCCTGGGTTCTGCGCCTGATGCCATGGTCTCGGTCCACCCCTGCTGACGGTGCGGGACCGTCCCAAGGTTCAAAGACGCAGGTCAAGCACCAGGGCGCTGCCCCGGACCCGGCTAGACGGACTCCAGCAGGCTGAGCTTGAGTTGCCGGAACGCCGTGCGGAAGCGCGAGGTGCGCTCGTCGTCCAGCCGCCTCTCCAGCTCCTGGCCGAGCTCGCGCAGCCGCGCGTCGCTCAGCCTTCCCGCCTGCGGGAACATCGAGCGTTCCTCAGAGCCGGCATGGTGCAGGAACGCGGCCTGCAGCGCCCGCAGATGCTCCTCGCAGCTTGAGCCCGCCGTCGGCAGCTTCAGCGTCTTGGCCAGCAGGTCGGCCAGCACGCCGTGCTCGGCGTAGGCGATCTCGACATCCTCGCTGACCGGGCGCACCGCCGGATAGAAGATCGCATCCTCGATGACCTCGTGGATGTCGAGCTCCGAGCCCAGCGTGCGCATCAGCTCGTGTCGCCGCGGGTCGTCGCCGGGCGTCGCCAGGGTGCGGTCGAACAGCCGGCGTATCAGCTCGTGGTGCTCGAACAGCACCTCGGTCGCGGTCCGGGCCGTCGCGTCCTGCCCGGTCCCGTCCGCGGGCCCGCTCGCCGGCCCCGCCGCCCGCGTGTCCGCCAGCGTGTCCGCCGTCACCACCTGGTCTCCCGGCTCCTGCTCGCGCCTGAGCTCCACCATCCCGCCGCGCAGCCGGACGACGTAGCGCGGCTGCGGGCAGGTCGACGGTCCGGATGCCGGCTGGCCGGTCTCCAGGTCGTATCGCGAGCCGTGCCAGGGACAGACCAGCGTGTTCTCCAGCACCCAGCCCTGATCCAGCGGGCCGCCGGCGTGCGAGCAGCGTGCCCCCATGGCGTGCACGCGCTCGCCCTGCCTGACCAGCACGATGCCGACCTCCTGCCGCGCCACCTCGTCCCAGACCGCGACGCGCTGCGGCCTGCGCTCGGCAAGGTCGGCGAGCGGCAGCACCGGCTCGAACTCGCGCGGCTCGGGGCTGCGGTCGGCATGGTCCACCGCCGCCCGCCGTCGATAGACGAGGTGGCCGCCCAGGTAGCCGCC
>CAXTNB010000401.1:0-1618 GCA_964245385.1 uncultured Acetobacteraceae bacterium
AATAGTCGCCGCCGCCACCCATGCTGGATCCCTCGATGCCCCCATCGCCGCCGATCGCCTGCCGACCTGCCGCCGCCCTGCTGCGGCGGCTGCTGCTGCTGGGCAGCGCCCTCGCGACCCCTGCCCTGGCCGAGGACCGGCATCCGGCGGTCGCGGCCGCCGACGTGCCGGACGGTGCCGCCCGCAAGGACCGCGACAAGCCCGACAACGCGCTGATCGCCGGGCTTCCCGCCGACAGCACGAGCCACCACGAGCTCTCCACCGGCGGCCAGCACATCGGCTACGTCGCCACCGCCGGCACGCTGGTGCTGCGCGACGACAAGGGCGAGCCGTCCGCCAGGGTGTTCTACGTGTCCTACGTCGCCGACGGACAGGCGGCGGAGCATCGGCCGGTCAGCTTCTTCTTCAACGGCGGTCCCGGCGCCGGCAGCGCCTTCCTGCACCTGGGTGCCGCGGGTCCGGTGGTGCTGAACTTCCCGAGCCAGGATCCGACCGACGGCGCCCGCGCGGTGCTGCAGCCCAATCCGGACAGCTGGCTGCGCTTCACCGACATGGTGTTCATCGACGCGATCGGCACCGGCTACAGCCTGCCGGTGAAACCGGACCAGGCGCCGAAGCTGTTCTGGGGCGTCAAGCAGGACGGCTCCGCCTTCGCCGACGCGATCCGCGTCTGGATCGAGCGCGGCCGCCGCGAGCGCTCGCCGAAATACCTGGTCGGCGAGAGCTACGGCGGCGTGCGCTCGATCAAGACCGCCTTCGCGCTGCAGACCGAGCAGAACATCCCGCTCACCGGCATCGTCATGGTGTCGCCCGCGATCGAGATGAGCCTGATCGGCGGCAGCGACCCGATCAGCAGCGCGATCCTGCTGCCGAGCCTGGCGGCGTCGGCGATGCAGCGCGACCGCAGGCTGACGCCGCAGGCCGCCGACGAGGCCTACCGCTACGCGTTCGGCCCCTACCTCACGACACTGGCGGGACCGCCGCCGCAGGGCGAGGCGGCGACGCGGTTCTACGACGAGGTCGCCGCGATGACCGGGCTGCCGGCGGAGGTGGTGGCAAAGGAGCGCGCGCAGATCGATCCGCAGGCCCACGACGTGCGCAGCCGCGGCGGCCGGCTCTACAGCCTCTATGACGGCACGGTGTCGATCGCCGACCCTTATCCGGAGGGCATCGACAACGGCGACAGCCCGGAGCCGGTGCTGTCGGGCTACGGCCTCGCCTACGGCAACGCCTTCACCGGCTATGTCAGCGACACGCTCGGCTTCCGCACCGAGCTCAAATACGACCTGCTGAACCTCGAGGTGAACCGGAAGTGGGACTACAAGCAGGGGAACGACCTGATCTCGCGCGGCATGCCCGACCTGCGCAAGCTGCTGGCCGTCAACCCGTCGCTGCACGTGTTCATCGCCAACGGCTATTTCGACCTGGTCTGCCCGTTCTCCGGCTCGCGCTGGCTGATCGAGCACATGCCGGTGGGACGCGAGCGGGTGCGGCTCGCGGTCTATCCCGGCGGGCACATGCTCTACACCCGGCCGGACAGCCGCGCCGCCCTGACGCGCGACGTGGCGACGATGTACTCCGGCGGCCGACGAGCGGCGGCCCACCGGCAGCGGCCTCA
>CAXTNB010000401.1:1628-2830 GCA_964245385.1 uncultured Acetobacteraceae bacterium
CCCCGCGAGGCCCCCCGGTTGGGGGCCCCCCCCCCCTAACGGGGGCGCGCCGACGCCGATGCCGGTCCCGTCGCGGATCTCGTAGATACGGTCGAGCAGGTTGATCACGTCGAGGCGCAGCTGGGTGCCCCGCAGCGGGCCGGACTTGAAGCTCTGCACCGCCGCGACGTTGATGGTGTAGTAGCCCGGCAGCGCCCGTCCGTTCGGAACCGTGCCGTCGGCGCGCAGCCCGCTGCCGACGATCAGGTCCGCCGAGACGCGCAACGGGGTGTCGGTGCCATGGAACAGCGTGGCGGCGGCGCCGCCGGAGCCGGTCCAGCGCTGGTCGTGGTCGAGATGGATCCAGCGGTCGGAGATGTAGGCCAGGTCGTCCGCGGCGAAGTCGAACTGCGAGGAGACGATGTCCTTGCCGATCGCCCGCGACCAGGCGAGGTTGGCGTAGAGCGAGAGCGGGCCGCGGTCGTAGCTGGTGTTGAGCTCGTAGCCATGCACCTCGCCGCGCGCGTAGTTGAACGCCGAGAGGATGATCGGGGCGCCGAACTGGCCCTCGTCGATCAGGTTGCGCGCCTGCTTGTAGTAGGCGTCGAAGCCCACCTGCAGGCCGCGGACCAGCAGCTGGGTGATGCCGCCGTCGTAGTAGTTGTCGCGCTCCGCCTTGACCGTGCTGTCCTGCGTCACGTCCGCGGCCGCCGAGGTGCCGTTGAACAGGCTCACGGTGTTGCCGCCGACCAGCTCGAATGGCGGCGGAATGAAATAGCGCGAGTAGCCGGCATGCACGGTGGTCGTCGCCGTCGGCTGCCACACCACGTTGACGCGCGGGCTGACCTGGTTCTCGTGGGTGTACTCGTCCACCACGTCGAAGCGGGCACCGTAGTTCAGGGTCACGTGCGGCAGGACGCGCCACTCGTCCTGCAGATAGAGCCCATACAGGCCGCCGGTCTTGCCTTCGCCGTCATGGATGTCGAACGGCGCGCCGCCGCCGGCGGGCAGCACCGCGGAGTCGGTGGCGGACACGGTGCGCTCGCCGATCACCTGGAAGCCGGCGCGGATGGTGTGGTGATCGTTCAACTGCCAGCCGGCGTCGCTCTGCGCGCCGGTGGAGAGCACCGAGCGCGCGGCGGTCTGCGAGATGCCGTTGAACAGCAGGTCGCCGACCGGATCGGGCGTGTAGTACAGGCTGCTGTAGCGGGTGAAGACGGAGC
>CAXTNB010000402.1:0-2825 GCA_964245385.1 uncultured Acetobacteraceae bacterium
GGTGTAGATCTAGCAGGTCGCCCAAAAATTAAAAAAAAAACAGCTGCTGGTCGCGGGCGCCACAGACCTCGAGATCTACGCCGATTTCGGCATCCTCGAGGGGATCCAGCGCGGGCTGCCGCTGGTCATGCTGGCGAGCAGCTTCCAGTTCGACCCGCTCGGCATCCTGGTGCATGACGACATCACCTCGCTGGCCGGGCTGAAGGGCCACCGGGTGATGATCTCGGTTGCCGAGCAAACAGTAATGTAGCCGCTGCTGATGCGTCGCTTCGGGCTCGATCCCGAGCAGCTCGGCCCCTACGCCTTCAACCTGCAGCCGTTCTTCGTCGACCCGACCCTGGCGATCCAGTCCTACGCCACCTCCGAGCCGTTCGAGGTGGCGCGGCACGGCATGAAGTTCCGCATGCTGCTGCTGCGCGACGCGGGGTTTCCCAGCTACGGCAACCCCGTCGCCGTCCGGCGCGACCTGCTGGCCGACCATCCCGACCTGCTGCGCGCCTTCCTGGCCGCCTCCATGCAGGGCTGGAAGGACTACCTGGTCGATCCGGCGCCGGCGAACCGGCTGATCCTCGCCGCCAACCCGCGCATGACCGACGAGCGCATGGCGTTCGCGGTCGCCGAGATGCGCAGGCTCGGCCTGGTCACCGGCGGCGACGCGGCGCGCGGCGGCATCGGCATCATGACCGAGGCGCGCTGGAAGCAGGATGCCGATTTCCTGCACGGGCTCGGCATGATCCCGGCCGGCCTGGACTGGCGTCGCGCCTTCGACCTGGGCCCGATCAGCGCCGCCCCGGTGCTGCCGGCGTGAACGTCCTGGTGCCGCCGCCGGCCGCCACGGTCCCGGTGCTGGAGCTGCTCTCTGCCGACAAGCGCTTCGCCGACGGCACGCAGGCACTGGCGCCGGTCTCGCTGTCGGTGGCGCCGGGGGAGTTCGTCAGCCTGATCGGGCCCTCCGGCTGCGGCAAGAGCACGCTGCTCAAGCTGTGCGCCAACCTGCTGGAGCCCAGCGACGGCAGGGTGCGGTGGTGGCGCGGCGGCTTCGAGCAGGTCGGCAGCGCCGGCCGCCGGCTGTCCTTCGTGTTCCAGGACCCGACGCTGATGCCGTGGGCGCGCGTCGCCCGCAACGTGCGCCTGCCGCTCGACGCCGCGCGCGGCGCCGCCCGGCTGGGGCGCGACGAGGCGTCGCGTCGGGTGGCGCAGGCGCTGCAGCAGGTCGAGCTGTCGCACGCCGCGCGCGCCTATCCGCGCCAGCTCTCCGGCGGCATGCGCATGCGGGTCTCGATCGCGCGCGCCCTGGTCACCGATCCGGACCTGCTGCTGATGGACGAGCCGTTCGGCGCGTTGGACGAGTTCACCCGCAACCGGCTCGACGAGGACCTGCAGCTGCTGTCGCACCAGCGACGCCTCACCACCCTGTTCGTCACCCACTCGATCATCGAGGCGGTGTTCCTCTCGACGCGCATCCTGGTGATGGCGGCGCGTCCCGGCCGCCTGTTCGCCGAGTTCCGCATCGACGAGCCGACGCCGCGCGGCCAGGCGTTCCGCGTCAGCGACCGCTTCGCCGCACTCTGCCGCGACCTCTCCCGCCTGCTCGCCGAGGCTTCGGCCGCCGATCGCCTCGGGGGAACGTCGTGAGGATCGCGGCCCCGCTCGCGGTCGGGCTGGTGATCCTGCTGCTCTGGCAGGGGATCTGCGCCGGCTACGCGGTGCCGGCCTACATCTTCCCCTCGCCGTCGCAGATCTGGCAGAGCTTCGCCGCCGGCTGGCCGTCGCTGCTCTCGGCGCTGGCCAGCACGCTGCGGGTGACCGCGCAGGCGCTGCTGCTGTCGACGCTGCTCGGCACCCTGATCGCCTTCCTGCTGGTGCAGAGCCGCGCCATCGAGGCCGCGCTGCTGCCCTACGCGGTGCTGCTGCAGGTGACGCCGATCGTGGCGGTGGCGCCGCTGATCATCGTGCTGGTCAAGAACATCGAGACCGCTCTCACCGTATGCGCCACCCTGATCGCGATCTTCCCGGTGATCTCCAACACCACCATCGGCCTGCGCAGCGTCGATCCCGGCCTGCTCGCCTATTTCCGGATGAACAAGATCGGCCGGCTGCAGACGCTGTGGCGGCTGCGCATCCCCTCCGCCCTGCCGTTCTTCCTCGCCGGGCTGCGCATCGCCAGCGGGCTTGCCCTGATCGGCGCGGTGGTCGCCGAGTTCGTCGCCGGCACCGGCGGCCGCAGCGCCGGCCTCGCCTACGAGATCCTGCAGGCCGGCTTCCAGCTCGACATCCCGCGCATGTTCGCGGCCCTGTTCCTGATCACGCTCAGCGGCATGGCGCTGTTCGGCCTGATGGTCGGGCTGCAGCGCCTGTGCCTGTCGCACTGGCACGACAGCGCCGAGGCGGAGCGGTGAGCCGGCTGCCGGTGCGGCCGCCGCAGCTCGGCTCGATGCGGACCCAGGACGGCGTGCGGCTGGACGCGGACATCTACCGCCCGGAGGCAGACGGCGACTTCCCGGTGCTGCTGCTGCGCCAGGCCTACGGGCGGCGGGTCGCGGCCACGGTGTGCTACGCGCACCCCTCCTGGTACGCCTCGCAGGGCTACCTAGTGGTGGTGCAGGACGTGCGCGGCCGCGGCAGCTCCGAGGGGCGGTTCGACGCCTTCGAGCACGAGGCGGCCGACGGGGCGGCGTCGGTGCGTTGGGCGGCCGCGCTGCCCGGCAGCACCGGTGCCGTCGGCATGTACGGCTTCTCCTACCAGGGCACCAACCAGCTGCTCGCGGCTCCCGACGCCGGCCCGGCGCTGCGCGCGCTGGCGCCGGCGATGTTCGGCTGGGACG
>CAXTNB010000403.1:0-2824 GCA_964245385.1 uncultured Acetobacteraceae bacterium
GACAGGGTCAGCGCCGCCGAGCAGCCGATCATGGCGACGATCGCCGGATCGTTCTCCAGGTCGTGGCTCAGCACGGTGGCGACGACCTGCACCTCGTTGCGGAAGTTGTCCGGGAACAGCGGCCGGATCGGCCGGTCGATCAGGCGCGAGTTGAGGATCTCGGCCTCCGACGGGCGTCCCTCGCGCTTGAAGAAGCCGCCCGGGATCTTGCCCGCCGCGAACGCCTTCTCCTGGTAGTTCACGGTCAGCGGGAAGAAATCCTGTCCCGGCTTGACGCCGTGCACGCCGACGGCGGTGCACAGCACGATGGTGTCGCCGTAGGAGACCATGACGGCGCCGTCGGCCTGGCGCGCGATCTTGCCGGTCTCGAGCACCAGCGTGCGGCCGGCCCACTCGATTTCCTTGCGATAGAAGTCGAACATTGCGTTCTCCCGTTCCCGTGCCCGATCGGGCGTGTGTCGGCAGGCGGGGCCGCGCGGATACGGCGTCTCGGACGGCATGGAGCGGCACTCTGCGGAGTACTCCATGTGGCCTGAAACGCCGGCCGGTCGCTCTGTCCCTCCACTTGAAGAGGTGGCCCCCTGCTCGATGAGGTGGGGAGCACCCGCGGTGGGCGCTCCCCGTCGAAGATTTCGGTGGTCTAGCGGCGCAGGCCGAGACGGCCGATCAGGGTCTCGTAGCGGCCCTGATCCTTGCGCTTGAGATAGTCCAGCAGCCGGCGGCGGCGGCCGACCAGCATCAGCAGGCCGCGGCGCGAGTGGAAATCCTTCGCGTGCGTCTTGAGGTGCTCGGTGAGGTTGCCGATCCGCTCGCTGAGCAGGGCGACCTGCACTTCGGGCGAGCCGGTATCGCTGGCGGCGGTGGCGTAATCGCCGATGAGCGCCGTGCGGCGCTCGGCTGTGATCGACATCGTGATACTCCGCGGGGATGGGGTTACAGCAGGCGCTCGGGCCGCAGCCACCCGTCCTCGAGTCGGCAGAGCCCGATCACGCGCCCCCCGTCCATGACCCGCGCGATGCCCCCGGCGGGGTCCGCGTCGCCAGGGATCCGACCCATCAGCGTCACCAGGCTGAGCGCCTGGCCATGCGAGAGGATTTCCGCTTCGGGTCCGGTCAGGGCCAGCGCCGGGATGTCGGCCAGCGCGGTCGCGACCGGACGCAGGAGCGCCGGTGAGGCCGGCGCGTTGTCCACCCCCGCGAGGATTTTGTCCAGGGAAATCGCGTCCTCGATGCGGAACGGCCCCACCCGCAGCCGACGCAGTGCGGCGACGTGGCCGACCGTGCCGCAGGCGCGGGCCAGGTCGCGGGCCAGGCTGCGCATGTACACCCCCTTGCCCGACTGCACCACGAACAGGGCGGTATCCGGGTCCAGCCGCTCGACCAGCTCGAAGCGGTCGATGCGCGCCGGCCGCGGCGGCAGCACCGGCGGCCGACCCTCGCGCGCCATGTCGTAGGCGCGCTCGCCGGCGACCTTGATCGCGGAGAACACCGGCGGCACCTGCATGATCTCGCCGCGGAACGCCGGCAGGGCGGCGGCGATGGCCGCATCCCCGGGCCGCGCCTCGCAGCTCTCGACCACCTGGCCGTCGGCGTCGTCGGTGTCGCGCGCGGTGCCGAAGCGCAGGGTGAAGTGGTACAGCTTGGTGCCGTCCATGATGTACGGCACGGTCTTGGTCGCCGACCCGAAGGCGACCGGCAGCAGCCCCGTCGCCAGCGGATCGAGGGTGCCGCCGTGGCCGGCCTTCCGCGCGTCGAAGCCGCGACGCACCCGGTTGACCACGTCGGTGCTGGTCAGGCCGCTCGGCTTGTCGACGATGAGCCAGCCGTCGAGAGCGCGCCCGCGCTTGCGTCGCATCGGGGGACCTCAGGCCATGGAAGCGCTGCGTGTATGCGCGGCCTGGCGGCGAGGCAAGGGGTGCCGCGCTCCGGAACCCGGGCGAGGCGTGCGTCGCTGTCGCTGCATCATCCCGATGGAGCGGACCGACATGGACACCCTGCTGATCGCGTCGTCACCGGTCGAGATCGAGGCGAAGTCGGAGGCGGCGGGGCTGCCGGGTCCGGTGCATGACCTCGCACTCGCCCTGTTCCACGAGCTCACCGACCGGCTCGGCCAGGCGGCGCGGCGGCTGCCCGAGGCCGATACCAGCTGGCCGAGCCTGCGCTTCTACTTCGCGGGCAGCGACAGCGAGGCGATGGCGGCACTGCTCGACGGGCTGCGCCAGCGGGCGGACTTCGTCGAGGTCGCGGAGGGCACGGCCTCGCCGCCGGCCGCCCCCGCCGGGCTGTTCGTCCGACGCAGCCGCGAGCGCTTCACCGGGGTGCTGATACGGCACGAGAGCCATGACGGCCTGCCCTCCCCCGCCTGATCCCCGCGCGATCGGCCCGGCTCGGGCTAGCGCTCCAGCTCCGCCAGGACCTGCCGCTCGATGCCGCGCAGCTCGTCCAGCGTGTCGGAGATGGCGGCACTCATCGCGCACAGGTTGCCGATCCGCTCCCGCACCGAGCGCAGCAGGGCGCGGTTCTGCTCGTCGTGTCTCGGATCGACGTCGTACAGGTCGAGGAACTGCTTGATGTCGCGCAGGGTGAAGCCCAGCCGCTTGCCGCGCAGGATCAGCTTCATCCGGGCGCGGTCGCGGTAGGTGTAGATGCGCGTGGCACCGGATCGGGACGGGCGCAGCAGCCCCTTGTCCTCGTAGAACCGGATCGCGCGCGCGGTGACCCCGAGCTCGGCCGCCAGCTCCGTCACCGTGTAGCGACGCTGCCGGGCGTCGTCGCCCGCGGATCCGGATCCTCCGGGAACGGGCGACGCGGCGCCGTCCACGCGC
>CAXTNB010000404.1:0-1923 GCA_964245385.1 uncultured Acetobacteraceae bacterium
CGCCATAGGCGAAGAGCTGCTCGTAGAGCATGGAGACGGAGATGATGCCGGTGATCGTGCCCGACCACGTGGTGAACGGGATGCCGTTGGTGCCCGGCGTCTCGGCGTCGGTCCCGGTGTTGTCGACCGTGATGCGGTCGCCGCTCTTGGTCACGGTCAACTGCATGCGCTGCGGCTGCCGATCGCCCGGCAGCGCGTCGTCGAGGTAGCGCGTCTCCGACCAGATGCCGTCCGGTATCCGCGACAGCTTGCCGCGGAAGGAGTCCTGCGCCTGGTCGAGCATGCGGCGCATCGACGCTTTCACGACGCCGGCGCCGAAGCGGGTGCACAGCGCCCCGATCCGGTCGCGCGCGAACACCGCGCCGGCGATCTGCGCCCGCAGGTCGAGCGCGACGAGGTCGGGCACGCGGGACTGGCGCAGGTACAGCGCCTCGAGGTCGGGGCGCATCGTGCCGCGCTCGACGAGCTTGAACGGCGGCAGGACCACCGGGTCGGAATACACGTCCTCGGCGTTCTGCGGCCAGCCGCCCGGGACGATGCCGCCGAGGTCGTATTGGTGGCCGGCATTGGCGACCCAGCCGAACAGCGCGCCGTCGACAAAGATCGGGGCCGCGAACAGCACGTCCATCTGGTGGCAGGCGCCGATCCAGGGGTCGTTGCAGCAGAAGATGTCGCCCTCGTCGATGCCTGGGCGGTCGGCATACTTCTCCAGGACGTAGCGGATGCCGAGCGGCGCGCCGGCGTTGAGGAACTGCACGTAGGGGGCGTTGAGCACCACCTCGGCGTCCTCGGTCAGGATGGACATGTTGAAGTCGAGCGTGGCGAGCACCGGCGAGCCGGAGATGCGGGTGATCGTCTCGCCGTGGGCGATGTTGATCGTCCATAATTTCTGGCGGATCACCTCGAAGGTGACCGGGTCGACCGTCTCGGCCTGTTCGCTATGCAAGCGCAGGCTGCTTGCCACCCGGTCCCGCCAGCCGGCGCGCGGGCGGTAGCTCTGCCTGATGCCGTCCCAGGGTTGCGTCGCGTCCATCGCCTACTCCCTGCTCGCGCCGGCAGCCAGGCCGCCCAGCCGACGCGCTGGCCGTGCGTCCGGTGCGGCGCGCGACGGCAGCTCGACCGTGGCCTGGCCCTTCGCCGTCGTCTCGCCCAGCTGGTTGTCGACGCGCAGCTCCAGGTCGACGAGGTGGACGCCGTCCTCCACGCGCTTGTCGGCCACGCTCGCGCGGCACCAGGAGACATCGCCGAAGATGTTCGGCCGCCGCAGCGACACGTCGAGCCGGCGCAGGAAGCCGTCGTCGCCCATCCAGTTGGTCATCAGCTGGCCGAGCCAGGAGATGCGCTGGGTGCCGACGTCGTAGCTGCCCGGCATGCCCACCTCGCGGGCCATGCCGGCCTCGGCGTGGCCGCGGGCGGCGCTGTCCTGCGCGCCGGTCACCGGGTCGACATAGGCGTCGGCCGGGTGCCGGCGGCGCTGCGTCGCGGCACGGCGGTGCGCCTGGTAGCTATGCCCGCCGCCGGAGTACCAGCAGATCATGTCGGTGATGTTGAGCGGACCCTTGAGCATCGGCTGCGCCTGCGTGCCCACCTCCACGTCCTCCCAGAAGCGTGGCGCCGGGCCGCGCAGCTCCTCGGTCTCGACGGCGTGAGCGATGTGCTCGAGCTCCTCCGGCGTGTAGCGATGAGTGTCGCGGGCCGCGTATTTCAGGCCGCCCTCCGCCCTGGTGCGCGGCGTGCGGGCGGTGTTGCTGAGCGCGCGCGCGACCAGCTCGCCGCGCTGGTTCGTGTAGAGCACTTCGCCGGTCTGGATGATGAAGCTGCGCACGTTGCCGCCCTGCTTCTCCACGGCGTCGACCAGGCGGGCGCGGACGGTGAAGTGGTCGCGGTGGCGGATCGGCCGATGCCACTGCCAGTCCGTGCCGC
>CAXTNB010000404.1:1933-2816 GCA_964245385.1 uncultured Acetobacteraceae bacterium
CCACCGCGACCACTTCACCGTCCGCGCCGCCGTAGAGCCACTGTATGCCGCGCAGCTTGGGGGCCACCACGGTCGTGTCGATGGTGTAGAGGAAGCAGCCTGGCGCCAGCGGCGTCCCCCAGGGGCTCGCGGCACCATGGTCCGGGTCGCAGAACAGCGGGTTCTCGTCGCCGAGCCCCCAGCAGAAATGCCGCACGGCGTCCGGCGATGCTTCGGTGTTCCAGGTCTGGCCGGTGCGGCGCAAATCGACGCCGATCAGCGCGCGAGCCTCGGCGAGCGCGCCGTCCCACAGGGCAGGCGCCTGTGCGGCCCCCTTGTCGTGCGTGACAACCTGGCTGTCCTGGCTCATCGGCACCCTTTCACGCCGGTCAGGCGGCCTCCGCGTCAAGCGTGATGGCGCCCGACGGGTCCTCCGCCCACAGCAGGCAACGTTCGCCGTCTGCCCTGGCGTGCAGGCGCAGTGGCTGGCCGCACAGCATCTGGCCGAGGTTGCGGCTGCTGAAGCGGACCGGTTCGCGTCCGGCCAGCTCGCGGAACATCTCGAGCAGGAACATCGTCGGGATGCTGCCGTTGACCAGCAGCCCCGGGTAGCCCTCCGTGCCGGTCGCGTAGGCGAGGTCGTAGTGAATGCGGTGCGGGTTGTCGGTGATGGCGGAGTAGCGGAACAGCATCGCCTCGTCCGGCACGATGCTTCGCGTCGCGTCCGACGGCCGCGCCGGGGCCGCAGACGGCGCGCGGTTTGCCGGCGCGGGAGCGCCGCCCGTCGTGGCCGCCTCGCGCATCACGTAGTTGCAGACCTCGACGACGGCCGGCTCGGCCGCACCGTCGGCGAACACGCGGTGCTCGATGCTGACAAGGACGAAGCGGCCGGACCGCCCTGCTC
>CAXTNB010000405.1:0-1857 GCA_964245385.1 uncultured Acetobacteraceae bacterium
GCCCGCCACGCCGCGGCGCTGGTCGCGCGCCGCCTCCGCGCCGAGCCGGATATCGTGCTGGGCCTCGCCACCGGCCGCACGATGCGGCCCGTCTACGCCGAGCTGGTGCGGCTGCACCGGCGGCGGGCGCTCGATTTCGCGCGCTGCCGCTGCTTCAACCTCGACGAGTACGTGGGGCTCGGCGCGTCGGATCCGCGCTCCTATCGCGGCTTCATGGACCGTCACCTGTTCTCGCAGGTCAACGTGTCAGCCGGCCGCAGCCAACTGCCCGACGGCACGCGGGCCGACCTCGCGGCGGAAGCCGCGCGCTATGAGGCCGCCATCCGCGACGCCGGCGGGATCGGCCTGCAGCTGCTCGGCATCGGCGAGACCGGGCATATCGGCTTCAACGAGCCGGGCTCGCCGCTCGCCTCGCGCACCCGCGAGGTGGTCCTGACCCCGCGCACCCGAGAGCAGAACGCCGCGATGTTCGGCGGCCGCGCCGAGGACGTGCCGTCGCGCGCCCTGACGATGGGGGTCGGCACCATCCTGGAGGCGCGCGAGATCCGGCTGGTGGCGGCCGGTGCGGCGCAGCCGGGCGGCGCGGGGGTCGCCGACGCGGCCGCGGCGGCCGGATTGGCGGGATGCTGAGCGGCAGGCGAGGGCTCCGCCCTCGACCCGCTGGGGCCGACGGCCCCAGACCCCGATTCAGCAGGTGTTTCGTCGCGGCGTGATGTTCCTCGGGCCTGCTAGAGATGCAGCTGCGCACTCTGGGCGGAGCGGTCGTACTTGGATCCCGTGGCGACGACCAGGCCGAGCTGCTCGCCGAAGCACTGCAGCGACTTCTCGCCGCCCGCCGGCAGCGGGATCTGCCGGATCTTGCAGTGCAGGATCAGCGCCGCCGCCAGCGTCGGGCCCTCGATGACGACGTCCTGCTGCGACCCGTCGCCGCCATCGGCCGCGATCGTGATGCGGAACCGGACCGCCCCGCCGGGCCCGCTGGCCTCCGCCGCGCAGCGCAGCACCGCACCGGTCGGGTGCGACTGCTGCGACCGGCGGTGATACTCCTTGACCGCTTGCACCACCTCGGCCGGCCGAAACAGCACGTGGCGAATCTCCGAAGGCATGTCCGTCTCCCGTGACGGAGCGGACGATACGCCGGTATGGTTGATAATTTACTTACCTTGGAGACCGCTACACCGGCGTCGGGTTGCGCTCGCTGAAGCCGCTCTGGTGCCAGTACGGGTACGGCAGCGTGACCGCGCTCGCCGCGTCCAGTGCCGCGACCTGCTCGGCGGTCAGGTTCCAGCCCACCGCGCCCAGGTTCTGCACCAGCTGCTCCTCGTTGCGCGCGCCGACGATGACGTTCGACACCGTGGGCCGCTGCAGCAGCCAGTTCAACGCGATCTGCGGCACGCTGCGTCCGGTCTGCTCGGCGATCTGGTCGATCGCGTCGACCACCTTGTACACGTGCTCGTCCGGCACCGGCGGTCCCATCTCGGCGGTCTTGTGCAGCCGCGAGCCGGCGGGCAGCGGCTGGCCGCGGCGTATCTTGCCGGTCAGGCGGCCCCAGCCGAGCGGGCTCCACACCACGGCACCCACGCCCTGCTCCAGCCCGAGCGGCATCAGCTCCCACTCGTAGTCGCGCCCGATCAAGGAGTAGTAGGTCTGGTTGGCGACGTAGCGCGCGAGGTTGTAGCGCTCCGAGATGCTGAGCGACTTCATCAGGTGCCAGCCGGAGAAGTTCGACACGCCGACGTAGCGGATCTTGCCCGCCCGTACCAGGTCGTCGAGCGCACTCAGGGTTTCCTCCGCCGGCGTCCTGGCGTCGAAGCCGTGCAGCTGGAACAGGTCGATGTAGTCGGTGCCGAGGCGCCG
>CAXTNB010000405.1:1867-2812 GCA_964245385.1 uncultured Acetobacteraceae bacterium
AGGTGGTGGCGCGAGGAGCCGACGTCGTTCGGCTCGTCGGAGCTGCGGAAGGTCGCCTTGGTGGAGATGATCACCTTGTCGCGGCGTCCCCGGATCGCCCCGCCGAGGATCTCCTCGGCGGCGCCGGCGGAGTAGATGTCGGCGCTGTCGAACATGCTGAGGCCGTGCTCGAGGCAGACATCGACCAGCCGGGTGGCGCCCTTGACGTCGGTGTCGCCCCAGGCGCGGAAGAACTCGTTGGAGCCGCCGAAGGTGCCGGTGCCCAGGCTCAGCACCGGCACCTTGAAGCCGGAGCGGCCGAGATGTCTGTATTCCATGGTGTTTCCTTCGCCCGAGGCGTCCGGGCAGCGAGCCCTGAACAGAATTCTCAACCATGACGCTTCGGGCGCCGTATGGTTCGGGTCACGCGGAGGCACCGAACATGGCCGAGGACGAGAGCCGACACACGCACCTGACGACGCCGGCTGGCGAGCATCGCCTGCACCCGGAGACCCTGATGCTGGGCTACGGCTACGATCCCGCCCTGTCCGAGGGCGCGGTCAAGCCGCCGGTGTTCCTGACCTCCACCTTCGTGTTCCGCTCGGCCGAGGAGGGGCGGGACTATTTCGACGTGGTGTCGGGGCGGCGCGAGGTGCCCGCCGGCGGCGCCGGCCTGGTCTATAGCCGGTTCAACCACCCCAACGCCGAGATCGCCGAGGACCGGCTGGCGATCCAGGAGGGCGCCGAGGCGGGATTGCTGTTCAGTGCCGGGATGTCGGCGATCGCCACCACGATCCTGGCCTACGCCCGGCCGGGCGACGCGATCCTGCACAGCCAGCCGCTCTATGGCGGCACCGAGACCCTGCTGGTGCGCACGCTCGCCAACTACGGCATGGCGGCGGAGGGCTTCACCGACGGTCTGGACGAGGGGGCGATCGAAGCCGCCGCGGCGCGCGCCGCTGATCC
>CAXTNB010000406.1:0-2793 GCA_964245385.1 uncultured Acetobacteraceae bacterium
TCGCCGCTGCGGCTGATCGACGTGCTGGCGATCTTCTACCTGGTGCAGAGCAGCCCGCGCGCCGCCCGCGGCGCCGCGGCGCGCGCCGGGCAGGTGCTGGCGGTGCTGGGACGGCACTCGCTGGAGGTGTTCTCCGCCGGCACGCTGCTCGACCTGCTCGCCAAGCTGCTGTTCGCCACCCTGGGCAGCGGCTGGCTGCTGCAGGTCGCGGTCAACGTGATCGGGCTCGGCACCCTGTTCCTGCTGGCGCGGTGGCTCGACCGGCGGAAGCTGCGGCAGAAGCGCGCGGCGCGCGCCTCCGGCGACGCCGAGGGCGCTTCCCCGCGGCAGCCGATCGCCGCATCCTGAGCCATGCGCGACACCGACTCCGACGCCACCGGCCTGGCCCTGCCGACGCTCGCGCTGCGGCGCGGCAGCGCCGCCCTCGCCGAGGGCCGGCCGTGGCGGATCACCGCCTTCGGCTCCTCGACCACGGAGGGCATCGGCGCGTCGGCGCCGGACGCCAGCTTCGCCGCGGTGATGCGCCGGGAGATGCTGGCGCGCGCGGCGACGCTGCTCGGCGGCGGCGTCGTGCTGAGCAACCGCGGCGTCGGCGGCAACAACGCCGTCGACCTGCACGACCGGCTCGACGCGGTGATCGCCGATGGGCCCGACCTGGTGCTGTTCCAGACCGGCAGCAACGACCCGCTGCAGGAGGTGCCGCTCGAGCGCTTCGAGCGGCTCACCCGCGACGACCTCGACCGGCTGGGTCGCGAGACCGACGCCGACATCGTGCTGATCGACCAGCAGTACTGCCGGGCGCTGGAGGAGTGCGCGGCGTTCCCGCCGTTCCTGAGCGGCCTGCACCGGATCGGCCAGGAGGCCGGCGTCCCGGTGTTCCCGCGCTACCGGCTGATGCAGGGCTGGTGCGACGTGCCCGGGCAGAGCCGCGACAGCCTCTCGCCGGACGGGCTGCACATGGCCGATCACGGCTACGCCCTGATGGGGGCGGCCCTCGCCGGCTGGCTGCTCGGCGGCCTGTCCGCGCCGCGCTGAGACGTTCCGCGTCGCGCCGCCGCCGCACGCGCCGTTGGCGGTAGGCGGCGCGCCGGGCTAAGCTCATCCTCTATACGTCGCGATACGCCCTCGCCGCCACCGGCGGCACCACGGGCACCCCACAGGTCGCGACGTCCAAGGATCTGCTCCGCCATGCGCGCTCCCTCCCGTTTCGCCTGCCTGATGGCGGCTTCCATGCTTCAGGCGGGCGCGCTGCAGGCCGTCGCCGCCGCCGTGCTGATCGTGCCGCCGGCGCCGGCCGCGGCGCGCGCCGCCCCGGACAGCTTCGCCGACCTCGCCGCCCTGCTGCTGCCCGCGGTGGTCAACATCTCCTCCACCGAGACCGTCGCCGCCGACCAGCCGGAGGGCGACGACGACGACAACCCCGGTCCGGCTCCCGGCATGCCGGCGTTCCCGCCGGGATCGCCGTTCGAGAAGTTCTTCCACGACTTCATGAACCGCGAGCATGGCGGCGGCGAGCCGAACGCGCCGCCGCGCAAGATGCAGGCGCTGGGCTCGGGCTTCATCATCGATCCGTCCGGCGTCATCGTGACCAACAACCACGTGATCAACGGTGCCGAGGAGATCACCGTCACCTTGCAGGACAACACCGTGCTCAAGGCCAAGCTGATCGGCCACGACGACCGCACCGACCTCGCGGTGCTGCAGGTGCACACCGACCGCAAGCTGCCGGCGGTGGTGTTCGGCGACAGCGACAAGTCGCGCGTCGGCGACTGGGTGCTGGCGATCGGCAACCCGTTCGGCCTGTCCGGCACCGTCACCGCCGGCATCGTGTCGTCGCGCGGCCGCGACATCCAGCAGGGGCCGTACGACGACTTCATCCAGACCGACGCGCCGATCAACAAGGGCAACTCGGGCGGTCCGCTGTTCAACATGGCCGGCGAGGTGGTGGGCATCAACACGGCGATCTACTCGCCGTCGGGCGGCTCGATCGGCATCGGCTTCTCGATCCCGGCCAACGAGGCGAGCCTGGTGATCGCCCAGCTGCGCAAGTTCGGCCACGCCAAGCGCGGCTGGATCGGCGTGCGCATCCAGGACGTGACACCGGACATCGCCGACAGCCTCGGCCTCAAGCCGGCGCACGGCGCCCTGATCGCCGGCACCGAGCCGAAGGGCCCGGCGCAGCGTGCGGGCCTGCGCACCGGCGACGTGATCCTGCAGCTCGACGGCAAGGACGTCGACGGCCGCAGCCTGCCGCGCCGGGTGGCCGAGACCCCGGTGGGCGAGACCGCGCAGTTCGCGCTGTGGCGCGACGGCAAGCGGCAGACGCTGCCGATCGTCATCGGCGACTTCCCCGAGGACCAGCCGAAGCCGGACAGCCATCCCGCCCCCCGCGTCCCGGCCGCCGCGGCGCCGCTGGCGCTGGCCGACCTCGGCATGAAGGTCGCCGCCATCACCGACGCGCTGCGGCAGCGGTTCCAGCTTCCCGACGGCCAGAAGGGGGTGGTGGTCACCGAGGTCAGCCCGGACGGGCGCGCCGCCGAGCGCGGGCTGCGCGCCGGCGACGTGGTCGCCGAGGTGCAGCAGTCGGAGGTCTCCACCCCGGCCGAGCTCGCCGACCGCATCGCCCAGGCCCGTCACGCCAAGCGCGCCTCGGTGCTGATGCTGGTGCAGAACGGCGACGGCATGCGCTGGGTGCCGCTGCCGATCGGCGGCGCCGCCAGCCACGACACCACCGACAGCGGCGCCCCGGACAAGGACCCGCACTGATCCCTCATGGGGGGGGCGGCCCTGGCG
>CAXTNB010000407.1:0-2782 GCA_964245385.1 uncultured Acetobacteraceae bacterium
CGCCGCGGCCCCCTTGGGACCGCCGAGCTTGTGCGACGACAGCGCCAGGCTGTCGGCGCCGAGTCGCGCGAGGTCGACGGGCAGCCGCCCCGCCGCCTGCACCGCGTCGACGTGCAGCCACGCGCCGTGGCGGCGGCACAGCGACGCGGCCTCGGCGACCGGCTGGATCACGCCGGTCTCGTTGTTGGCCAGCATCAGGCAGACCAGGGCAGGCTCGCGGCCCTCCTCGAGCATCTGCCGCAGCAGCTCGAGCCGGGCGCGTCCGCAGGCGTCGACCGGGATCGGCAGCGACGTCGCCGGCAGCGCGCCGCGGATGCAGTCGTGCTCTGTCGCACCGGCCAGCACCGGCCGCTCGACGCCGTGCAGCGCCAGCACGTTGGCCTCGGCGCCGCCGGAGGTGAACACCAGCTCGTCGGGCTCGGCGCCGAACAGCGAGGCGATCTGCTCGCGGGCGGACTCGAGCACGGCGCGGGCGGCACGCCCGTCGCGATGCGGCGAGGCGGGGTTGCCGTTCAGCTCGGCGGCGCGATGCATCGCCTCGCGTGCCTCCGGCCGCAGCGGCTCGGTGGCGTTGGCATCGAGACAGATGAACATCTTGTCACAAATTGGCGCCATGACCGGCCTTCTCTGGCTGCTTGATCAGCATATGGAGGCGTCTCATGCCAGGCTCACGATCCCGTGTCTCGGTTCGATGCGACTGGGATGCGCTTGCGCATTGATTTCAGTGTAAATCCCCCGAGCGGATCGTTATAGGTTTGTGCACGAGCCGACTGCAGACCATCCTTCGGCCTGTGGCTTTGCACGGCAAAGGCCCTATCATGATGTCTCTCCTGCCCGAACCGGGTAGCCTTCCACATCTTCAGCACGCGCAATGCACGCCTGAGCACAGGGCATGTCGGAAGCTGTATCCGATGCGCCATATAGGCCCCCCAGGCCGGGTCCGGGTGACGGACACGGCGGCTTCCGGTTCGCGGCACGACACGTCGCTCGTCTGAACGCAGGCGCGCGGCGGGGCATCGCTGCGCGCCCGGCGGTGCGTTGTAACAAAGCTGCTGCCGATGCCTCGAGGCGCAGCGACAAGAATAGCGGGACAAGATGCCTGAGGTCATGTTCGCCGGTCCTGATGGCCGCCTAGAAGGACGCTACCACCACTCCGGTGAAGCCAACGCGCCGCTCGCCCTGATCCTGCACCCGCACCCGCTGCATGGCGGGACCATGAACAACCGCATCACCTACGCGATGTACCGCGCCTTCGAGCGGCTGGGCTTCTCGGTGATGCGGTTCAACTTCCGCGGCGTCGGCCGCTCGCAGGGTCGCTACGACGGCGGCATCGGCGAGATCAGCGACGCCGCCGCGGCACTCGACTGGATGCAGATGGTCAACCCGAACTCGAGCGGCCTGTGGATCTCCGGCTACTCCTTCGGCGCCTTCGTCGGCATGCAGCTGCTGATGCGCCGTCCCGAGATCTCCGGCTGGGTCAGCGTCGCGCCGCCCGCGAACCACTACGATTTCGGCTTCCTCGCCCCCTGTCCGTGCGGCGGCCTGATGCTGCACGGCGACACCGACGAGCTGGTCCCGGAGCCGGCGGTGCGCAAGCTGGTGGACAAGCTGAACACCCAGAAGGGCGTGCAGGTCGACTACCGCATCTGCGGCGGCGCCGACCACGTCTTCGCCAACCACGCCGAGACCGTCTCCGACGCGATCGACGACTACGTGGGCAAGATCATCGCCCGCAAGACGATGGCGCTCGCCGCCGACTGATCGGCTCCTCCCGGCACGGCGCGCCGAGGCGCGGCGCGCGGCCGGGCGTCGGCGCGACCTCCAGCTCGACGCCGGCCCCACCAGATCAGGCCTTTCCATGCCCGACAGTCCGTTCCTACGCGAGGCCGAAGCGCGCGGCTTGGTGTTCCAGTGCACCGACATCGAGGCGCTCGACGCGGCGCTGCTGTCGGGGCCGGTGGGCGGCTATATCGGCTTCGACCTGACCGCCGACAGCCTGCATGTCGGCCACCTGATCCCGATCATGATGCTGCGGCTGCTGCAGCGGCACGGCCATCGTCCGGTGGCGCTGCTCGGCGGCGGCACCAGCCGGATCGGCGATCCCTCGTTCCGCGACGACGCCAGGCAGCTGCTCGACGAGGCGGCGCTCGCGTCCAACCGCGAGGGCATACGGCGCAACCTGGAGGCGATGCTGCGGTTCGGCGACGGGCCGTCGGAGGCGCTGCTCGCCGACAACGCGACGTGGCTGGACCGGCTCGGCTACATCGACCTGCTGCGAGAGGTGGGCGTGCATTTCAGCGTCAGCCGCATGCTCGGCTTCGACTCCGTGCGGCAGCGCCTGGAGCGCGAGCAGGGCCTGACCTTCCTCGAGTTCAACTACTCGATCCTGCAGAGCTACGACTTCCGCGAGCTCGGCCGGCGCCACGGGGTCAGCCTGCAGATGGGCGGCTCCGACCAGTGGGGCAACATCGTCAGCGGCGTCGAGCTGGTGCGACGCACCGACCAGCGGCAGGTGTTCGGCCTGACCACGCCGCTGCTGACCACCGCGTCGGGCGCCAAGATGGGCAAGACCGCCGCGGGCGCGGTGTGGCTGTCGAGCCATCGCCTGTCGCCGTTCGAGTACTGGCAGTTCTGGCGCAACGCCGAGGATGCCGATGTCGGCCGCTTCCTGCGCCTGTTCACGGAGCTCGACCTCGCCGAGTGCGACCGGCTGGGCGCCCTGCCGGGGGCGACGATCAACGACGCCAAGAAGATCCTGGCCACCGAGGCGACGGCGCTGTGC
>CAXTNB010000408.1:0-2227 GCA_964245385.1 uncultured Acetobacteraceae bacterium
TGCCACGTGGCCGGGCTTTACCTGATCCCGCTGCTGTCCGGCGGCCTTGCGGCGGGCGCGGGCCTCGCCGTCGCATCCAGCCTACCGCACGCGGCGCTCCTCGCGCGGGCGACGCTGATCGGCGCGACGGGGCTCCTCGTCTATCTCCCTCTCCTGCGCACGCTGCAGCCCGAGGTCTGGCACGAGATCGTCGGACGCGCGCAGCCGGTGCTTGCGCCGACCTCTGCCGCCTGCCGGCGCCTGGCCGGAAGGCTGCGGGTCAGAACAGGAAGTAGCGTTGCGCCATCGGGAGCTCCGTCGCGGGCTGGCAGGTGAGCAGGACGCCGTCGGCGCGCACCTCGTAGGTTTCCGGATCCACCTCGATCACCGGCAGCGCGTCGTTCCGGATCATGTCCCGCTTGCCGATCGTGCGCGTCCCGCGGACCGCAAGGACGCGACGCGCGAGGCCTAGGCGTTCGGCGATGCCGTCCTCGAGCGCGAGCGCCGACACGAACGTGACCGCGGTCACGGCGAGCGCGCGTCCGTAGGCCCCGAACATCGGCCGTGCATGGACCGGCTGCGGCGTCGGGATCGAGGCGTTCGGATCGCCCATCATCGCCTGCACGATGGCGCCGCCCTTGACCACCAGGTCCGGCTTCACCCCGAAGAAGGCCGGGCTCCACAGCACCAGGTCGGCGAGCTTGCCGGGCTCCACCGAGCCGACCTCGTGCGCGATGCCGTGCGCGATCGCCGGGTTGATGGTGTACTTGGCGACGTAGCGCTTGGCCCTGGCGTTGTCGGCGGCGGCGTCGCCGGCCAGGCAGCCGCGCTGCTGCTTCATCTTGTGCGCGGTCTGCCAGGTCCGGATGATCACCTCGCCGACGCGCCCCATCGCCTGGCTGTCGGACGAGATCATCGAGAGCACGCCGAGGTCGTGGAAGATGTCCTCTGCGGCGATGGTCTCGCGGCGGATCCGGCTCTCGGCGAAGGCGATGTCCTCGGGCAGGCTGGGGTCGAGGTGATGGCAGACCATCAGCATGTCGAGATGCTCGTCCAGCGTGTTCACGGTGAACGGCCGGGTCGGGTTGGTGGAGGAGGGCAGCACGTTCGCCAGCCCCGCCACCTTGATGATGTCGGGCGCGTGGCCGCCGCCGGCGCCCTCGGTGTGGAAGGCGTGGATGGTGCGGCCCTTGAAGGCGGCGATGGTGTCCTCCACGAACCCGCTCTCGTTCAGCGTGTCGGTGTGGATCATCACCTGCACGTCGAACCGGTCGGCGACACCCAGGCAGCAATCGATCGCAGCGGGCGTGGTGCCCCAGTCCTCGTGCAGCTTCAGGCAGCTCGCGCCGGCACGCACCATCTCCTCCAGCGCCGCCGGACGCGACGCGTTGCCCTTGCCGGCGAAGGCCAGGTTGACCGGCAGCGCCTCCGCCGCCTGCAGCATGCGCGCGAGATGCCACGGTCCCGGCGTGCAGGTGGTCGCGGAGGTGCCGGTGGCCGGCCCGGTACCGCCGCCGATCAGGGTGGTGACGCCGGACGCCAGCGCCTCCTCGACCTGCTGCGGGCAGATGAAGTGGATGTGGCCGTCGATGCCGCCGGCGGTGACGATCTTGCCCTCCGCGGCGATCACCTCCGTCCCCGGGCCGATGACGATGTCGACGCCGTCCTGGACGTCCGGGTTGCCGGCGCGGCCGATCCGCGCGATCCGGCCGGCAACGAGGCCGATATCCGCCTTGACCACGCCCCAGTGGTCCAGGATCAGCGCGTTGGTGATGACGGTGTCGACCGCCCCCTCGGCGTTGCTGCGCTGCGACTGCCCCATGCCGTCGCGTATCGTCTTGCCGCCGCCGAACTTGACCTCCTCGCCGTAGCGGGTGAGGTCGCGCTCGACCTCGATCAGCAGCGCGGTGTCGGCGAGGCGGACGCGGTCGCCGGTGGTCGGGCCGTACATGTCGGCATACGCATGGCGGCCGAGACGGGCCATCAGTCGAGCGCCCCCATGACCACGCCGCGGAAGCCGATGACGCGGCGCGCCCCGGCGTACGGGATCAGCACCACCTCGCGCGTCTGCCCCGGCTCGAAGCGCAGCGCGCCGCCGGAGGGCACGTCGAGCCGACGGCCCCGCGCCCGGTCGCGGTCGAAGCGCAGTGCGGGGTTGGTCTCGGCGAAATGGTAGTGGCTGCCGACCTGGATTGGCCGGTCGCCGCCGTTGGTGACCTCGAGCACCAGCGTGCCCGCTCCCTCGTTC
>CAXTNB010000408.1:2237-2782 GCA_964245385.1 uncultured Acetobacteraceae bacterium
GCCCTCGGCCGGCAGGATCTCGCCCGGGATCACTGGGCCGCCCTGGAGCGCGTCGGCAGGAGCGGGATCAGCGGATCGGCTCATGCACCGTCACCAGCTTGGTGCCGTCGGGGAAGGTCGCCTCGACCTGCACGTCGGGGATCATCTCGGCGATGCCCGGCATCACCTGGGCGCGGCTGACGACGCGTCCGCCGGCCTCCATCAGCTCGGCGACGCTGCGCCCGTCCCGCGCCCCCTCGACCACGAAGTCGCTGATCAGGGCGATCGCCTCGGGATGGTTGAGCAGCACGCCGCGCTCCAGCCGGCGACGCGCCACCGCCGCCGCCATGGCGATCAGCAGCTTGTCCTTCTCGCGCGGGGTGAGGTTCATGGCCGGCCGCCGGTCACGTCTGCCACACCCGCGGAAGCTCGCGTCCGTCGCGGAGCTGGCGCAGCACGCGTCGCAGCATGTGCCGGTGCGCGAGGTCCTGCGTCGCCAGCACGCGCACCACCAGCAGGCCGTTCCAGCACGAGGCGGCGGGGCGACGTCGTCGGCGAGCGTCGTG
>CAXTNB010000409.1:0-2770 GCA_964245385.1 uncultured Acetobacteraceae bacterium
GGGAATGCCTGCGAGGTGGACTGCACCTTCGCGGCCGCCGAGGGCGAGGCCGGCGGAGAGCAGCCCGGCCAGGGCCACGGGCCGCAGCAGCGTCAGGGAGCGCCTCCGGGTGGGCGAGCACCGCTCGGTCGGAAGACTCGCCGACGCTGCCGGTGCACGGGTCATGATCATGTCTGTCCTCTGTTCCTGTATCGTTTCGTCGGTCGCGCCTCGGGTCGTGCTGCGGCGAGCGCGTCGAGGCGATGGTCCAGCTTATATTATAGGCACGAGCGGCGCCTCAGGTTCCATGCCGAGCTCGCCGTCCGTCGAGCCGCTGCATCAGTCTTTCGGCCAGCAGATCAGCAGGCGCCGGCGCCGCCGCGACGCGCTGAGTTGGCATAATAAACCTTATACGATATGAGGATCCGGATGACGGCCGACGCGCAGACCCTCCGCCTTCTCGACATCATGGCCGCGCTGCGCGACCCGCAGACCGGCTGCCCGTGGGACCGCGAACAGGATTTCGCCAGCATCGCCCCCTACACGGTCGAGGAAGCCTACGAGGTGGCCGACGCGATCCAGCGTCGCGACTACGCGGCGCTTCCCGACGAACTCGGCGACCTGCTGCTGCAGGTGGTCTACCACGCGAGGCTCGCCGAGGAGGCCGGGCTGTTCAGCTTCGCCGACGTCGCGCGGCTGATCTGCGACAAGATGATCCGCCGGCATCCGCACGTGTTCGGCGACGCGGTGCTCGGCGAACGCAGCTGGGAGGACGGCAAGGAGCGCGAGCGCCGGCAACGCTCCGAGTCCGGCGCCCTGGCCGGCATCCCGGTCGGGCTGCCGGCGCTGAGCCGCGCCGCCAAGCTGAGCGCCCGAGCGGCCCGCGTCGGTTTCGAGTGGCCGGACGTCGGCGGCGCGCTGGACAAGATCGAGGAGGAGGTCGCCGAGCTGCGTCTCGAGCTGCCGGTCGGCGATACCGCGCGGCTCGCCGACGAGCTGGGCGACGTGCTGTTCACGGTGGCCAACGTGGCGCGGAAGCTCGGCCTGGACGCGGAGGCCTGCCTGCATCGGGCGAACGCCAAGTTCGTGCGCCGCTTCGAGGCGATGGAGCGCCGCATCGAGCAGGACGGATCCTCGCTGCCGGAGAGCGGCCTGGAGCGGATGGAGGCGGTCTGGCAGCAGATCAAGCGAGGCGAGCGGAGCGACTAGAACTCCATCAGCAACCGCCGCAGCGCTTCCCAGCTGTGCTGGTCCGGCGCGTAGAGCAGACCGCCTTCCAGGTCGGCGGACCGGTAGGACGAGCCGTCGAAGTGGGCGCCGTAGCCGCCCGCCTCGCGATATAGCAGCCAGCCTGGCAGATGGTCCCAGGGCATCAGCCGGTTGAAGATCAGGAAGTGGCAATGGCCGGCGGCGAGCACGCGATACTCCTGGGCGGCGCAGCGGTAGTCCCAGCTCGCCGCCACGCGCGGCAGGTTGCGCGCCACCCGCTCGCGCAGCGGCGCCGGCAGGTAGCGCCAGGACGCGTTGCCGGTCATCCGCGAAGGATCGACCGGCGCCGCCGCCCGCAGCGTCTGGCGGGAGCCGTCCGGCGCCTCGTTCCAGGCGCCCTGCCCCAGCACCGCGACCGCGGCGTCGTCGCTGATCGGGTCGTGGATCACCGAGGCGACCACCTCGCCGCCGCAGATCACCGCCGCCATCACGCCGAACAGGGGCACGCCGGCGGCGTAGTTCGAGGTGCCGTCGATCGGATCCACCACGATCGCGAAATCCGCGTCCGTCAGGCGTTCCAGCAGGCTTGGATCGGCGGCGGCGGCCTCCTCGCCGACGACGAGGGCATCTGGGAACAACCGTGACAGCCCCTGGGTGATCAGCGCCTCGGCCGCCTCGTCGGCCACCGTCACCAGGTCGTACGGTCCCGACTTGGTGCGCACGCCTTCGGGCGCCAGCTTGCGGAAGCGCGGCAGGATCTCCGCCCTGGCGGCGGCGCGCAGGACCTGCGTGAGTTCCGCCGTGTCCCTGACCGAGAACATGCTCACGACCTTGATTCCTCACGCGGTTGCGGCCTCATGCTAGCAACGCCGGACCGGGCGATCAGCTTTCCATTCCTCCACGTTCGGGCGCCGCGGCCGGAACGTGCTGGCTCTCGAAGCGGGCGCGATCTGCCGGCAGCAGCCGCACGGTGACCGCGACACTCTCCTCGCCGTCGACGCGCTCCACCACCTCGCCGTGCGCGTACAGCCACGCGAGTGCCGCGCCGTCCCTGACCGGCACCGAGTAGGCGGTCCGACTCATCGCCGCGACCAGCCGCCGATCGATCTCCGCGCCGACGCGGTCGAGCCCGTCGCCGGTGATCGCCGATATCACCACCGTGCCGGCGCGGTGCGGCACCTGATCGGCACCGCCGAGCAGGTCGGCCTTGTTCAACACCTCGATCACCTGCTCCTGCCAGTCGGTCGCCAGGGTCCCGTCCTGCGCCAGGCCGTCCAGCACGGCGACGACGTCCTGCCGCTGCGCGGCACTGTCGGGATGGGCGATGTCGCGCACGTGCAGGATGATGTCCGCCTCCGACACCTCTTCCAGCGTCGCGCGGAACGCCGCGACCAGCTCGGTCGGCAGCTCGCTGATGAAGCCCACCGTGTCGGACAGGATCACCCGCCGGCCGGACGGCAGGCGCAGGCCGCGCATGGTCGGGTCCAGGGTCGCGAACAGCTGGTCCTGGGCGTGCACCGTGGCGCCGGTGAGGGCGTTGAACAGCGTCGACTTGCCGGCGTTGGTGTAGCCGACCAGCGCC
>CAXTNB010000410.1:0-2769 GCA_964245385.1 uncultured Acetobacteraceae bacterium
GAAGTACTGGGTGTCGATGGTGTCGAAGCCGTCGACCGAGCGGACGCTGCCGGTGGTCACGGTGACCGGGTTCGGCGCGACGCTGGACAGGGTCCAGGTGGCGCGGCCGACGATGCGGTTGCGGCCGCTGGTGTTGTCGCCGTGGATGTCGATCGCCTCGCTGCTGAGCGCGTAGGCGACGCGCAGCGTGTAGTCCTGCGGCGTCGCGTCGCTGGAGCCGGCGAGGCGCTGCTGCAGCTCCTGGCGGAGCTGCTGCCCGGGCCGGCCGGGGATGGTGGCGACGAAGATCTCCGGAAGCTGCGCGTCCGGCCTGTCGCCGTGCAGCGGATGGAAGCCGCACCCCGCGAGCGTCAGGCAGGCGAGCAGCGCCGCCGAGCCCTGCCGCGTCCCGGCGCGCCTCATCCGGCGACCACGAAGTTGACGATGCGGTTCGGCACGTGGATGCGCTTGACGATGCGCCTGCCGGCGAGCAGGCGCTGCACGTTGGGCTCGCGCTCGGCGGCCTCGAGCACCCGGGCGGCATCCTCGTCCGGCGCCGTCTCGATGGTGCCGCGCAGCTTGCCCATGACCTGCACCGCCACCGTGACGCGCAGCACCTCCAGCAGCGCCGGGTCGGCCTCCGGCCACGGACGTTCCGCGGCGAGCGCGCCGCCCGGCTCCAGCAGCGCCAGCAGGGTCTCGGCGAGGTGCGGCATCATCGGCGCGGTCAGCAGGCACAGCGTGACGGCCGCCTCACGCCGCGCAGCGGCGAGCGCCGCCCCGCCGCCGGCGACGTGCTCGGACTCCGACAGCGCCGAGGCCAGCTCGTGCAGCCGCGCCACGGCGACGTTGAAGGTGAACGCCTCCAGCGCCTCGGTCACCGCGGCGATGGCGCGGTGGGTGGCGCGTCGCAGCGTCTCGGCCTCGAGATCGGCGTTCGGGTCGCCGGCGGCGAGGCGAGGAACCGGATCGCCCGCGGCGACGGCGGCGACCAGCCGGTGGAGCCGCTGCGTGAAGCGCGCCGCACCCGCGATGCCGGCCTCGGTCCACTCCATGTCGCGCTCCGGCGGGCTGTCGGAGAGCACGAACCAGCGCGCGGTGTCGGCGCCGAAGCGCTCGATGATCGCGGTCGGGCTGATGGTGTTGCGCCGCGACTTCGACATCTTCTCGACGCGGCCGACGGTGACCGGCGCGCCGCTGTCGCGCCGCCGCGCGCCGTCGCCGGCACGCTCAACCTGCTCGGGGTAGAGCCACGCGCCGGCCGCCTCGTCGCGGTAGCTCTCGTGGGTGACCATGCCCTGGGTGAACAGCCCCGCGAACGGCTCGTCGACGCCGAGATGGCCGGTCGCGCGCATCGCGCGGGTGAAGAAGCGCGCGTAGAGCAGGTGCAGGATCGCGTGCTCGATGCCGCCGATATACTGGTCCACCGGCAGCCAGCGGTCGGCGGCCTGCACGCGCGTCGGCGTCGGCGCGTCCGGGGCGGTGAAGCGGGCGAAGTACCAGGAGCTGTCGACGAAGGTGTCGAAGGTGTCGGTCTCTCGCGTCGCCGCAGCGCCGCAGCGCGGGCAGGGCACGTGCTTCCAGCTCGGATGGTGGTCGAGCGGGTTGCCGGGACGGTCGAAGCGGACGTCGTCGGGCAGGATCACCGGGAGCTGCGCGTCCGGCACCGGCTGCGCGCCGCAGGACGGGCAGTGGATGATCGGGATCGGGCAGCCCCAGTAGCGCTGGCGCGAGATGCCCCAGTCGCGCAGCCGCCAGTTCACCACGCCGCGGCCGGCGCCGAGCTGCTCCAGCCGCTCGATGGCCGCACGGATGCCGTCCTGCGTGTCGAGGCCGTCGAGGAAGCCGGAGTTGATCAGCGTGCCCGGCCCGTCATAGGCGCGCCCCGCGTGAACCGCGCCGCCGGTCGGCAGCACCACGTTGACGAAGCCGATCTCGTACCGGGTGGCGAAGTCGTGGTCGCGCTGGTCGCCGCACGGGCAGCCGAAGATGGCGCCGGTGCCGTACTCCATCAGCACGAAGTTGGCGATCCACACCGGGAACTCGAGGTCGGGCAGGAACGGGTGGGCGACGCGCAGGCCGGTGTCGAAGCCGCGCTTCTCGGCGGTCTCGATCGCCGCCTCGCTGGTGCCCGCGCTGCGGCACTCGGCGATGAACCGTGCCGCCGCCTCGCTGTCCGCGGCGACCGCGGCGGCCAGCGGATGCTCCGGCGCGATCGCCAGGAAGGCCATGCCGAACAGCGTGTCCGGCCGCGTGGTGAACACCTCGACGGAGTCGATGCCGTCCGTCGGCGTGCGCAGCGCGAAGCGGATCCGCGCCCCCTCCGAGCGGCCGATCCAGCGCGCCTGCATGGTGCGCACCCGCTCCGGCCAGCGCTGCAGCCGGTCGAGCTCGGCCAGCAGCTGCGGCGCCGCCTCGGTGATGCGCAGGAACCACTGGCTGAGCTGCTTGGTCTCGATCGGCGCGCCGGAGCGCCAGCCGCGCCCGTCGACCACCTGCTCGTTGGCCAGCACGGTCTGGTCGACCGGGTCCCAGTTGACCCAGCTCTCGCGCCGCTCGACCAGGCCGGCGGCGTACAGGTCGAGGAACAGCTTCTGCTGCTGGCCGTAGTAGCGCGGCTCGCAGGTGGCGAACTCGCGGTCCCAGTTCAGCGAGAAGCCGAGCCGCTGCAGCGTCCCGCGCATCGTCGCGATGTTGCCGCGCGTCCATTCGGCCGGATGCACGCCGTGCTCGCGCGCGGCGTTCTCCGCCGGCAGGCCGAACGCGTCCCAGCCCATCGGATGCAGCACC
>CAXTNB010000411.1:0-2762 GCA_964245385.1 uncultured Acetobacteraceae bacterium
GCGGCATGGCGATGATCTGAGTCGCGCGCCGGCGCCGGGGTGCCCGCGGCGCGGCGCCGCGTCGCGCCGGCGGAGACCGGTGCAGCTCGGCGAGACGATCGGCGTTTCCTTGATTCCGCCATCGCGGCGCCCGGTTGCGGCCATCATCGAGGAAGCCGCGCCTTGGCGAGGGGTGAAAATCCATGCTAATCGCCCGCTGCTTCGTCCGGAGCAGGCCGGAAGGTTCTCGGGGCGCGAACGAAGGTCCCGGGCGCACGGGACAGGACGAACGAGACGGAACCGCCCGTTTCCGGGGCACAGAGGAAGCAGGATCAGATGAGCGAGATCGCCGACAAGGTTAAGAAGATCGTCGTGGAGCACCTCGGCGTCGAGGAGAGCAAGGTGACCCCGGAGGCTTCCTTCATCGACGACCTCGGTGCCGACAGCCTCGACACGGTCGAGCTGGTGATGGCGTTCGAGGAGGCGTTCGGCGTCGAGATCCCCGAGGACGCGGCCGAGAAGATCTCCACCGTCAAGGACGCGATCGACTACATCGAGAAGCAGAAGGCCGCCTGAGGCGTCACGAGGCAGCATCATGACGAGCGGCAACCAGGCGCGGCGCGTCGTCGTCACCGGCATGGGCATCGCCGGCCCGCTCGGCGTGGGTGTGGCGCCGTTCTGGCGCCGCCTGATCGAGGGCGAGACCGGCATCGAGCGGATCCGCTCCTTCGATCCCTCCGACCTGCCGGCCCAGGTGGCCGGCGAGGTGCCGGCGGGCCGGCGCGACACCGGCGGCCTCGACCTCGCCGAGTGGATCCCGCACAAGGACCAGAAGAAGATGGACCGCTTCATCCATCTGGGGCTGGTCGCCGCCAGCGAGGCGGTCGAGGACTCCGGGTGGATGCCCGAGCGCGAGGAGGACCGCTGCGCCACCGGCGTGATGATCGGCTCCGGCATCGGCGGCCTGCAGACCATCTACGAGGCCTCGGTGCAGGTGCACGAGGGCCGCGCGCGTCGGCTGTCGCCGTTCTTCATCCCGTCGTCGCTGATCAACCTGGTCTCCGGCCACCTCTCGATCCGCTACGGCTTCAAGGGACCCAACCACTCCGCCGTCACCGCCTGCGCCACCGGCGTGCACGCGATCGGCGACGCCTCGCGCCTGATCATGCTCGGCGACGCCGACGTGATGGTCGCGGGCGGCGCCGAGGCGGCGGTCTGCGCGCTCGGCATCGCCGGCTTCTGCGCCTCCCGCGCGCTGTCCACCGGCTTCAACGACACCCCGTCGCGTGCCTCCCGGCCCTGGGACCGCGACCGCGACGGCTTCGTGATGGGCGAGGGCGCCGGGGTCGTGGTGGTCGAGGAGTACGAGCACGCGAAGCGTCGCGGCGCCAGGATCTACGCCGAGGTGCTCGGCTACGGGCTGTCGGGCGACGCGCACCACATCACCGCACCCCCCGAAGGTCACGCCGGCGCCTACCGCGCCATGGTCGCGGCGCTGAACCGCGCCGGCGTCACGCCGGCCGACGTCCAGTACGTGAACGCGCACGGCACCTCCACCATGGCCGACGACCTGGAGCTGGAGGCGGTGGAGCGACTGTTCGGCGAGCACGCGCGCGGCCTGGCGATGTCGTCGACCAAGTCCGCGACCGGCCACCTGCTGGGGGCGGCCGGCGCCATCGAGGCGATCTTCTGCATGCTGGCGATCCGCGACGGCGTGGCGCCGCCGACCCTGAACCTCGACCAGCCGAGCCGCGACAGCGTGATCGACCGCATCGCGCACACCGCCCAGGAGCGCCGCATACGCGTGGCGCTGTCCAACAGCTTCGGCTTCGGCGGCACCAACGCCAGCATCCTGTTCGGCGCCGTCTGACGCCCGGAGGGCGGGGGATGCGGTCCCCTGAACGACGATCCGCCGCCTGATCGCGAGCCTGGCGCTGCTGCTGCTGCTGGCCCTGCCGGTGGGCGCCGTGCTCGGCGGCGTGCTGCTCTACGACGCGCCGGGACCGCTCGACGCCGACAGCGCCATCGTCGTGCCGCGCGGCGGCGTGGACCTCGCCATCCGGGCGCTGCAGCGGCGCGGCGCGCTGCCGGCCGGCCGTGCGGCGCGTGCGGCGTTCCGCCTGGCCATCCTGCTGACGCGACGGGAGGGCCCGATCCATGCCGGCGAGCTGGCGTTCCCGGCGCACGCCTCGCCGCGCGCGCTGCTCGCGGTGCTGCGCACGGCGCGCCCGGTGCAGCACGCGCTGACCATCCCCGAGGGGTTGACCGCGGCACAGGTCGCGACACTGCTCGACGCCGCCGGCGCGCTGTCGGGGGAGACGCCGGTGCCGCAGGAGGGCGACGTGCTGCCGGAGACCTACGCCTACGAGCGCGGCACCTCGCGCGACGCCCTGGTCGGGCGCATGAGGGCGGCGATGCGCGACCGGCTGTCGGCGATCTGGCGCGAGCGCGATCCCGCCCTCGCCCTCAGCACGCCGGCGCAGCTGCTGACGCTGGCCAGCATCGTCGAGCGCGAGACCGCCCTCGCCGCCGAGCGTCCGCTGGTCGCGCGCGTGTTCCTCAACCGGCTGCGCCTGGGGATGCGGCTGCAGTCCGACCCGACCGTCGCCTACGCGGCCTCCGGCGGCCTCGGCCTGTCGCGGCCGCTGCGTCGCTCCGACCTCGCGCAGCAGAACCCCTACAACACCTACGCGGTGGCCGGCCTGCCGCCGGACGCGATCTGCGCGCCGGGGACCGCGTCGCTGCGCGCGGTCGCCCATCCCGCACCCGGCGACGCGCTGTAC
>CAXTNB010000412.1:0-2746 GCA_964245385.1 uncultured Acetobacteraceae bacterium
TCAGCCGGGAGTTCGGCACCAGCCCGCGCCTCTGGTACCTCAGGGATCTGCAGCGGAGCTGGGGGGGGGCCGTGGTGCCGTTGGCACTGCTGGCGTTCGCGGGGCTGCGCGCCGCCCCGCTGCTCGGCCTGGTCGTGCTGCTGGTGGTGCTGCCGCACAGCCTCGTCGCCCACAAGGAGGTCAGCTTCGTCCAGGCCGCCGTGGCGCCGACCCTGGTGCTGGCAGGCCTCGGCGGCCGCCGGGTGATCGATGCGTGGGTCTCTCCGAGAGGTCGCGTGGCGAGGCGGGCGGCGACGGCGAGCCTGCTCGCCTGCTGGGTCGCGACGGCAGCGGCGACCGGCCGGCACAGGGGCTTCCTGCCGCTCTGGACGCGCGACCGCGCCGATCTCGAGGCGATGGCGGCGCTGCGGCACGATCCCGGGCTGTGCGGGCTCGGGCTGCGCTGGCCGCAGCGATGGTACTGGAGCGGCGCCGAGGCGCTGCTCGGGCGGCCGGTGCCGATCTACGCGTTCGGCAGCGCCGCCGGCACGCGTCGGGTCGAGCCGGCGATCAGCGCCGTGATCGGCGGCGCGGACGCCGCGCACGGTCTGCCCGGCTTCGCCGTGACGCGATGCTGGCGCGACGGCGACGGCACCGGGGACGGCACGGTCTGCCTCGCCCAGGCGCCGCACAGGCGCTGCATCGCCGATCCGGGCTTCGCGCTGAA
Organism: uncultured Acetobacteraceae bacterium; assembly: GCA_964245385.1. Classification (GTDB taxonomy): domain Bacteria; phylum Pseudomonadota; class Alphaproteobacteria; order Acetobacterales; family Acetobacteraceae; genus Lichenicoccus. Next base: position 707 of record CAXTNB010000412.1, read on the forward strand.
CGCCGTGGCGGATCTCGGCCGCCCCGGCACGGAGCACGGCGCCGACACGCGCTGAGGCGTGCGTGACGGCAGCCGCGGACGACGACGCCAGCCACACGATCTTGCGCTGGCCGCATCTTGCATGCAAAATGCGTTCTGCTCAGGAGGCATATCGCCCGTGCAACAGGCCGCCGTGGACGCCACCTCGAATCCGGACCTGCTGCGGCGCCCCGCGCTGCACCGGGAACTGGTCGAGCGGCTGGGCGACATGATCGTCGACGGGTCCCTGCCGCCCGGCGAGCGCCTGAACGAGCGCGCGCTGTGCCAGCGTTTCGGGGTGTCGCGGACGCCGCTCCACGAGGCGATCCTGATCCTGGCGCGCGAGGGCCTGGTCGAGATCACGCCGCGTCGCGGCACCCGCGTGGCCGTGCTTCAGGTCGAGCAGGTGCGCGACATCATCGAGCTGCTGGGCGGCCTCGAGGCGCTGGCGGGCGAGCTGGCCTGCGAGCGCGCGAGCGAGGCGGCGATCGCCGAGGTGCGGTCGCGTCACGCGGACATGCTCGGCTTCTTCGAGACCGGCGACATGCTCGGCTACTTCAAGGCCAACGAGGAGGTGCACGGGCTGATCGTCGCCGCGGCCGGCAACGCCGAGCTCGCCGCACAGCACCGTTCGCTCCGTGCCCGCGTGCTGCGCGCCCTGTTCATGCCGAACTTCCGCGCCGAGCGCTGGCGCGCGGCGATCAAGGAGCACGAGGCGTTCGTCGAGGCCCTCGTCGCCCGCGACGGCCGTCGCCTGTCGCGCCTGCTGCGCGAGCACAAGCAGAGGACCTGGGAGGAGCTGCGTCGCTGGCTGGAACGCCATCCGCAGGACGCGGCGGCGCCGCACGTCGAGCAAGCATCCCGCATCGTCTAGGCCGGGCGGGGAGACAGGGAGGAACTGGCGGTGAATCTGGCTGCGAAACTCGCGTCACGTGCCGCGGACGGGCGCCCGGTGCGGATGGGCCTGATCGGGGCGGGAAAGTTCGGCTCGATGATCCTGGCGCAGACCCGCCATATCGCGGGCCTGCAGGTGGTCGGGATCGCCGACCTCGACGTCGGCAAGGTGCGCGCCTCGCTGTCGCGGGTCGGCTGGACGGACGAGCAGTATCAGGCCCGGAGCCTGGACGAGGCGGCGCGCAGCGGCGGCACCTGCGTGACCGACGACGTCGCGGCCCTGCTGGCCTGCGGCGCGATCGACTGCGTGGTCGAGGCCACCGGGCATCCGATCGCGGGCATCCGGCACGCGGCATCGGCGATCGACGCCGGCAAGCACGTCGTCATGGTGAACGTCGAGGCGGACGTCCTGTGCGGCCCGCTGCTGGCGCGGCGGGCGCGGCAGAAGGGGCTCGTGTACAGCATGGCCTACGGCGATCAGCCGGCGCTGATCTGCGAGCTGGTCGACTGGGTGCGGGCCTGCGGCTTCGAGCTCGTCGCCGCCGGCAAGGGCATGAACTTCGAGCCGCGCTACCGCTACTCGACGCCCGACACCGTCTGGGGCTTCTTCGGCTGGTCCGAGGAGCAGGTCGCCAGGGGCGACTTCAATCCGAAGATGTACAACTCCTTCACCGACGGCACCAAGGCGGCGATCGAGATGGCCGCGGTCGCCAACGGCACCGGCCTCGACTGCCCGGACGAGGGGCTGGCCTTTCCGCCCGCCGGCCTGCACGACCTGGCGCGCGTCTTCCGCCCGGCAGCGGACGGCGGCCGCCTCGCGCGCGCCGGCCTGCTCGACATCGCGGCGAGCCAGGAGCCGGACGGACGCGAGGTGGTCAACAACATACGCTACGGCGTGTTCGTGACCTTCAAGGCGCCGAACCAGTACTCGCGCGAATGCTTCGCGCAGTACGGCCTGCTGACCGACCCGTCGGGCTGGTACGCCTCGATGTGGCGCCCGTTCCACCTGATCGGCCTGGAGGCCAGCATCAGCGTGCTGAGCGCGGTGCTGCGCGGCGAGGCCACCGGCACGCCGCGGGAGTTTCGCGGCGACGCGGTCGCCACCGCCAAGCGCGACCTGCGGCCCGG
>CAXTNB010000413.1:0-2734 GCA_964245385.1 uncultured Acetobacteraceae bacterium
ATGCCGGGCTGGACCGCGACCTGGCGGCGCTCGCCTTCGCGCCCGGCCCCGGCCTCCGGCGCAAGGCGCGCGCGCTGTTCGCCCGGGTGCTGGACCTGCCCGGCGGCATGCGGATCGGCACCATCCACGCCTTCTGCCAGTCGCTGCTGCGCCGCTTCCCGCTGGAGGCGGCGATCAGCCCGCATTTCCGCCTGGCCGAGGATACCGACACGCGCCTCGCGCTGATCGACGCGGTGGAGGCGGTGCTGGGCGAGCGTCCGGCCGAGGACCCCGAGCTCGCCCTGCTGGCCGGACAGGTCCACGCCGGCGCCTTCACCGACCTGGTGGCGGCGCTGCAGGCCGGCCTGCGCAAGCCCGACGCCGGCGCGGCGGCGGCGATGCTGCGGTCGGATCGCGAGCACGGCCAGCGGGCGCTGCTCGAGGCGCTGCGTCGCGCCGCCGGGGTGACGCACGCCGACGAGCGCGCCTGCATCGCGGCGGCGGTGCGGGGTCCGGACGAGGCGCACCTGGCCGAGCTGCTGCGCCTGGCGATGCGCCTGGGCGGCAAGGGGGCGGCGGCGGCGGCGGCGGCGCGGCTGGACTGGCTGGCGCAGGGGGACGAAGCGCGCATCGACGGCTGGAGCGCCTGGCGCGACTTCGCGCTGACCGGCGAGGGCGCGCCGCGTCTGGCTTCCGGCATCTTCCGCGGCAAGTGGCTCGAGGGCGAGCCGGAGGTGGCGCGCGCGCTGCTCGCCGAGGCGCTGCGGGTGCAGGAGGTGGAGGATTGCTGCCGCGCGGTGCGGGTGGCGGCACGCAGCGCCGCCCTGCTCGGGCTCGCGCTGCCGATCCTGGAGCGGCACGCCGGCCGCAAGCAGGAGAGCAGCCTGCTCGACTACGACGACCTGATCGCGCGCACCCTGGCGCTGCTCGACGATCCGGGTGTCGCCTGGGTGCTGTACAAGCTCGACGGCGGCATCGACCACCTGCTGCTGGACGAGGTGCAGGACACCTCGCCGCTGCAGTGGGCGATCGCCTGGGCGCTGACCGGCGAGTTCTTCGCCGGCCTCGGCGCCGAGCCGCGCGCGGGCGGCGAGCGTGCACGGCCGCGCAGCATCTTCGCCGTCGGCGACTACAAGCAGTCGATCTACGCCTTCCAGGGTGCCGATCCGGCCGAGTTCCATCGCTGGCGCGAGCGCTTCCGCGACCGGGTGCAGGCGGGCGGCCAGGCGTGGCGCGAGCCGGCGCTCACGGTGTCGTTCCGCTCGGTCGAGCCGGTGCTGCGGCTGGTGGACGCGGTGTTCGCCGATCCCGAGGCGGCGCGCGGGCTGCTGGAGCCGGGGCAGGGGCCGCTGCTGCCCCACCAGGCGGCGCGCGTCGGGCTGCCCGGCCGCGTCGAGCTGTGGCCGCTGACGCCGCTGGCCGAAGCGGCACCCGAGCCGGGCCCGTGGCAGGCGCCGTCGCGCAATGCCGGCCAGGACACGGCGCCGCAGCGGCTGGCCGAAGCGCTGGCGCGCTGGATCGCGCAGCAGATCGGCGCCCCGGCGGCGTCGGGCAGCCCGCCGCTGCGGGCCGGCGAGGTGCTGGTGCTGGTGCCGCGCCGCAGCCCCTTCGTCCGCTCGCTGATCCGCGCGCTGAAGTCCGAGCGCGTGCCGGTGGCGACCCTGGTACGCACCGGCCTGGTCGATCAGCTCGCGGTGCAGGACCTGCTGTCGCGGTGCGACGCGCTGCTGCTGCCGCAGGACGACCTCACGGTGGGCTGCGTGCTGACCAGCCCGCTCGGCGGCCTGAGCGACGACTCGCTGATGCAGCTGGCGACCACGCGCGGCGAGGCCAGCCTGTGGGACAGCCTGCGCGACCGCAACCAGCAGCGGCCGGACTGGGGTGCCGCCTGGGCGTTCCTGTCGGCATTGTTCGCCCGGGTGGACTACGCGTCACCGTACGCGCTGCTCGGCGAGGCGCTGGGCGCGCTCGGCGGCCGGGCGCGCCTGCTGGCGCGGCTCGGACCGGAGGCGTCGGAGCCGGTGGACGAGCTGCTCTCGGCGGCGCTGCGCCACGAGGCGGACCATCCGCCCTCGCTGCAGGGCTTCCTGCACTGGCTGCGGCATTCGGAGGAGACCATCAAGCGCGAGCCGGACAGCGCCGGCGACGCGGTGCGGGTGATGACGGTGCACGGCGCCAAGGGCCTGCAGGCGCGCCTGGTGGTGCTCCCCGACACCACCGCGGCACCCCGACTCGACGAGACGCTGCTGTGGACGCGCGATCCGCTGCGCGAGCAGGCGAGCACCTCGACCCGCCGGCTGAGCACGGCGATCCGCGACGCCGCCACCGAGGAGCAGAACCGCCTGCTCTACGTGGCGCTGACCCGGGCCAGCGACCGACTGGTGATCTGCGGCTGGCAGCCCGGGCGGGCGATGCCCGACGGGGCCTGGTACGAGCTGTGCCGCCGCGGCTTCCGGGCCGCGGGCGCGGTGGCGGCGCCGTTCGAGCTCGGCTGGGAGGGCGAGCGGCTGCTGATCGAGGCCGGGGGCGCCGCGGCGGCGGCGACGCCGGCGCGCGCGCCGGAGGCGTCGAGCCCGCTGCCGCACTGGCTCGGACGCGCGCCGGACTGGCAGGCGCTGCCGCCGCCGCCGGAGCCGCCGCTGCCCAGCCCGCTGGCGCCGAGCCGGCCGGACGACGTGGCGTTCGGTCCGCGGCCGGCGGCGCGTTCGCCGCTCGCCCGGGCCGACGGCGACGCCCGCCCCGCGGCCGGGGGTGG
>CAXTNB010000414.1:0-2730 GCA_964245385.1 uncultured Acetobacteraceae bacterium
CTGTGACCCCCGCCGTGTGAAGGCGATGCTCTACCGCTGAGCTACGCGCCCATCCTGCCGTGGCGTCGCGGGTTTTCGAGGATTACGGCGTCACCGTCAAGGCGTCCGGGAGGGTGCCCGCCGGGTAGTGATCAGGTGGCGGGCGCGAGCGCCGAGGAGGCGAGGGAGGTGACGCCGATCTCGGCGAGCGCGCGTCTCGCGAGGTCGAGGCGGTCGCGCCCCTGCGCGTCGATGCCGCCGATGCCGCGGCAGGCGTCGGTGATCAGGACGGCCTGGTATCCGTGCTCGACGGCGTGGCGGGCGGAATGGGCGACGCAGAGATCGGTCGCCAGCCCGCAGAAGAAGATCCGGCGAACGCCGCGGTCGCGCAGCCAGCCGGCGAGTCCGGTCGAGGTGACCTCGTCGTTCTCCAGGAACGCCGAATAGCTGTCGATCGCCGGATCCGTGCCCTTGCGCAGGATCATCTGCAGGCGCTGCTGCGCCAGCATCGGGTGGAGTGCCGCGTTGACGCTGCCCTGCAGGGCGTGATCGGGCCACAGCATCTGGCTGCCGTAGGGCATCTGCAGGGTCTCGAAGGGTGCCGCGCCCGGATGCGAGCTGGCGAACGAGCTGTGACCCGGCGGATGCCAGTCCTGTGTCGCGAAGGCGAGCCGGAAACGATCCTGCAACAGGTGGTTGACGATCGGGACCACCTGGTCACCTTCCGGCACCGGCAACTCGCCGCCCGGCATGAAGGTGGGCTGGACGTCGATCACCGCGAGGATGTCGGCGCGTGGATCGACGGACAGCATGGGGCGGCTCAGATATCCTGTGGCGGCAGCGACATCGTCGCGACCAGCGCCTCCGAGACGCGCCTGGCGAAGGCGGACGGATCGCGCGGCAGCTCGCCGTCCTGAACGCGGGCGAGGTCGAACAGGGTGCGCGCGGCCTCGTCGATCGGCTCGTGACGCTCGAGCCGGGCGGCGAGGGAGCGGACCAGCGGATGACGCGGATTGAGTTCCAGCACCGGGGCGGAACTCGGCATCTTCTGACCCGACCTGCGCATCAGGCGCTGCATCTGCAGGTCCGGGCCGGACTGCGAGGCCGCCAGCACGACGGCGCTGTGCACCAGCCGGTCGGTGGCGCGGGCCTCGGCGATATCGTCCCCGAGCGCCGCCTTCAGCGCCGGCAACAGGGCGGTGAGATCGGTCGCCTCGGCTTCCGGGGCGCCCTCCGCGGCGTGCCTGGAGAGGTCCGACAGGCCCTGGGTGACGCTGCGCAGCGGCTTGTCCTGGAACTTGTCGAGGCGGTCGGGCCAGAACGCGTCGACCGGATCGGAGAGCAGCAGCACCTCGATGCCGCGTGCCCTGAAGCCCTCGAGCTGCGGCGAACTGGCCAGCGCGTCCTGGCTGTCGCCGATCAGGTAGTAGATCGCCTCCTGCTCCGGCTTCATGCGGGTCACGTAGTCGGTCAGCGAGGTCAGGCTGCCCGCCTCGTGGGTGGAGCGGAAACGCGACAGGCCGGCGAGCTCGACGCGATGCTCGGCGTCCTCCCACAGGCCCTCCTTCAGCGTCGGGCCGAAATTCTCCCAGAAGCCGCCGTAGGACTCGGCATCCTTGGCACGGTTGCGCAACTCGGTGACGACGCGGTTGGTGACCGCCTTGCGGATGCGCGCCAGCACCGGGGTGGCCTGCAGCATCTCGCGCGAGATGTTCAGCGGCAGGTCCTCGGTATCGACGATGCCCTGGACGAAACGCAGCCAGGGCGGCAGCAGCTCCGCCTCATCGGTGATGAACATGCGTCGGACGTGCAGGCGAACGCGGCTCTCGCGCACGGACTCCACCGGCTCGAAGGGGCGCATCGAGGGGATGAACAGCATGGCGGTGAACTCGAGCGTCCCCTCGGCGCGCCAGTGCAGCGTGGCCCACGGCTTGTCGAAGGCGTGGCCGAGATGCTGGTAGAACTCGGTCAGCTGCTCCTCGGTGATCTCGCTCTTGGGCTTGCGCCACAGCGCCGTGCCCTCGTTGGCGGAGACCTCCTTGCCGTCGCGCTGGATGGTGATCGGCCACGTGATGTGGTCCGCCCACTTGCGGACGATGTTCTCGAGCCGGTAGCTCTCCAGGAACTCGTCCGCATCCGGCTTGATGTGCAGCACGATGTCGGTGCCGGGCGCGTCGCGGGTAGCGGGTGCGAGGGTGAAGCTGCCGCCCCCCTCGGAGGACCAGCGCCAGGCGGCGTCTTCGCCGATGCGGCGCGACGTGACCTCGACGCGCTCGGCGACCATGAAGGCAGCGTAGAAGCCGACGCCGAACTGGCCGATCAGGCTGGGCCGGTCTTCGGGCTTGGCCGCCGCCAGGTTCTGGCCGAAGGCGCGGGTGCCGGAACGGGCGATGGTGCCGAGATTCTCCACGAGCTCGGTCCGGCTCCTGCCGGTGCCGTTGTCGCTGATCGTGAGCTGGCGGGCCGCCTTGTCCGGATTGATCCGGATCTTGGCATCCTCCGGCAGGGCGGCGGCCGGGTTGGTCAGGGCCTCGAAGCGCCGCCGGTCCGTCGCGTCCGCGGCGTTGGCGACCAGTTCGCGCAGGAAGATCTCGCGGTCGGAGTACAGCGCGTGGACGACGAGATCGAGGAGACGGCCGACCTCGGCGCTGAACTCGTGGCGCTCGTACGGGTGCTCGCTGTAGCCTGTACTAGGGATCTCGTCGGCAGCGTTCTGGTCACTCATCCTGATGTCTCCGCGGCGATCGAACA
>CAXTNB010000415.1:0-2724 GCA_964245385.1 uncultured Acetobacteraceae bacterium
GCCCCGCGGCGCGGCGCCGCGGGCTGGGCGAGCTGGCAGAGGGCGAGGCGCGCGCGTGGGCCGTCTAGTCGTCGTCTCCAACCGTGTCCCCGCGCCGCGCGAGCGCGGCAACCCGGCGGGCGGCCTGACCGTCGGGCTGAAGGACGCGATACGCGGCCAGCCGACGCTCTGGTTCGGCTGGTCGGGTCAGGTCGGGGGCGGCAGCGAGGCCGATCCGAAGCCGAAGGCGAACACCCAGGCCGGGGTGACCTACGCCACCATCGACCTGACGCCGGCGCAGAACCGCGGCTTCTACGAGGGCTTCTCCAACCGCATCCTGTGGCCGCTGTGCCACTACCGCATGGGGCTGGTCGAGTACAGCCGCGACGACCTCGAGACCTACCTCTCGGTCAACGCGCTGTTCGCCCGCTGCCTGCTGCCGATGCTGCGTCCCGACGACGTGATCTGGGTGCAGGACTACCACCTGATCCCGCTGGGTGCCGCGCTGCGCGAGCTGGGCGTCACCGCGCGCATCGGCTTCTTCCTGCACACGCCGTTCCCGCCGCTCGCCCTGTTCGGCGCGCTGCCGGGTGCGGGGCTGCTGATCCGCGCCATGGCCGCCTACGACCTCGTCGGGCTGCAGACCGAGGAGGATCGCGGCCACCTCGAGCAGTCGCTGCGTGCCGAAGGGGTAGCCGCCACCACCGCGGCGTTCCCGATCGGCATCGACCCGAACGAGTTCGCCAAGCAGGCGGCCAAGGCGAGCCGCGGGCCGGACCTGGTGCGGCTGACCGAGAGCCTGAGCGGACGCGCCCTGATCCTCGGCGTCGACCGGCTGGACTACTCCAAGGGGCTGCCGCAGCGCTTCCAGGGCTACGAGCGCCTGCTGGAGCGTTTCCCCGAGCACCGCAAGAACGTGACCTTCCTGCAGGTGGCCCCGGTCTCGCGCGGCGACGTCTCGGAATACAAGGCGCTGCGGCGCCGCCTCGACGAGCAGGCCGGCCGGATCAACGGCTCCTGGGCCGAGTTCGACTGGATGCCGATCCGCTACATCACCCGCGCGATCGCGCGCAACACCCTGGCGGGCTTCCACCGCTTCGCCCGCGTCGGCCTGGTGACGCCGCTGCGCGACGGCATGAACCTGGTCGCCAAGGAGTACGTCGCGGCACAGCAGCCGGACGATCCGGGGGTGCTGGTGCTGTCGCGCTTCGCCGGCGCCGCCCCCGAGTTCCCCGAGGCGGTGCTGGTCAACCCCTACGATCCGGACGAGATCGCCGAGGGGCTGCACCAGGCACTCTCGATGGGCGAGGACGAGCGTCGCTCGCGCTGGCAGTCGCTGAACGCCGCCGTGCATAGGGTCACCGCGGCGAGCTGGGCGCGCGATTTCCTCGCCGCCCTGGACCGGCAGCAGCCGCGTGCCGCCTGAGCGGCGTGCCGGCGCCGTCGCCGTGCTGTCCGGCACGGTGGCGCTCGCGGTGGCCTGGGTCGCCGAGCATCGTCTGGGGATGACGCCCTGTGCGCTGTGCCTGCTGGAACGCTGGCCGTACCGGGTGCTGATCCTGCTCGGCCTGTCGACGCTGCTGGCCACCGCGGTCGCGCCGGCGCGCCTGGCGCGGCGCGTGCTGCTGTGCTGCGCGCTGCCGCTCGCCGCCGCGGTCGGGCTCTCCCTGACCCACCTGGGGGTGGAGCAGGGGTGGTGGCCCGACCCGTGGCCGGCCTGCATGGCGCCGCACTTCCACGCCGGCACCATGGCGCAGCGCCTGGCCGCGATGCCGCTGCGTCCGGCCAAGCCGTGCGACAGCCCGAACCGGCTGTTCGCGTTCCTGCCATTGTCGATGTCGTCCCTCGACCTGATCTATGCGGCGCTGGCGTCGCTGTCGATCGGGATCGCCGCGCGCAGCCGGAGACCATCATGAGCGAGAGCCTGAGCAGCAGCGGGATGCGGGGCGTGCAGCCCGGCGAGCCGGATCGCACCACCCGGCTGAGCCGGATGATCCGGGTCGACCACGCCGGCGAGTACGGCGCCGAGCGCATCTATGCCGGCCAGCTCGCCGTGCTGGGGCGCGGCGACAAGGGCGAGCTGCTGCGCCACATGATGGCGCAGGAGACCCACCACAAGGAGGTGTTCACCGCCCTGATCGCCAGGCGGCGCGTGCGCCCGACGGCGCTGCTGCCGCTGTGGCACGTGGCCGGCTTCGCGCTGGGCGCGGTGACGGCGGCGATCGGCGAGCGCGCCGCGATGGCCTGCACCGTCGCGGTGGAAGAGGCGATCGACGAGCACTACGCGCAGCAGGCGGCGAGCCTCGACGACGGCGAGGAGGAGCTGCGCGGCACGATCGAGCGGTTCCGCCTGGAGGAGCTCGAGCATCGCGACATCGGCCTCGCCAACGAGGCCGAGCTGGCACCCGCCTACCGCGCGATGTCGCGGGTGATCAAGGCCGGATGCCGTGCGGCGATCGCGGTCAGCGAGATCCTGTAGCGACCCCGCCCGGCCGGGTCGCGCCTCACAGCCCGGTGCGTCGTCCGCGGCCGAACAGCAGGCTCACGACGAACAGCACCAGGAAGATGAAGAACAGGATCTTGGCGATGCCGGCGAAGGTGGCGGCGAAGCCGCCGAAGCCGAGGACGGCGCAGACCAGTGCCACGACGAGGAAGATCAGGGTCCAGTGCAGCAGTTCCAAGGCAACCCTCCGGCGATCATGAACTCAGCAGCCGGTCTCGTAACGGTGTCGCACCGGCTATGGT
>CAXTNB010000416.1:0-2720 GCA_964245385.1 uncultured Acetobacteraceae bacterium
GTCACGTGGCGTCCGGCCCCTGCTCTTCGGCCGCGAACCAGCCGGCGGCCTCGGTCAGGGTCTCGTCCGGCGCCGGCTGGCGCAGGTAGGTGGCGAGGTCGCGCATCACCCGCTCGGCCGGGTTGTCGCGCAGGAAGCCGGCGAGACCCAGGCCGCGCTGCACCAGCCGGATCACGTCGAGCCCGGCCTGCTCGGCGGCGATGCGCGCGAGGCCGACCACCGCCACCACCTCGCCGGCAACGCCGGTGTCCCCCTCGGCGGCGGCGGCGGCGCGGGCCGCCCACATCGCCGCACCGTCGCGGGCGATCAGCGCCTCGCCGACGCGGGCGAGCTGGTGCGGGTCGCGGTGCCGTCCGCGCTCGCGCAGCTGGCGGCACAGCAGCGACACCAGCCGGTCGATCCCGCCCAGCGCCACCGCGATGCCGCGCCAGGCGCCGGCGGAGAACGCCGGCTGGCGCAGGTAGTCGCCCGGCGCGCCGATCAGCGCGTCGGCGCCCAGCGTGACGCCGGTGAAGTCGCACGAGCCGGTGCGCGCCGCGCGCATGCCGTGCAGGCCGCCGACGGTGTCGACCGCGCGCCGCTCCGCGCCGAGCGGCACGACCAGCATGCGGTCCGCCTCGCCGTCGGGCAGCGCCGTCACCAGCGGCCGGGTGACGTGCAGCGCGCCGGAGGCGAACCGCTTCTCGCCCTCGAGCCGGAACCGCCCGTCCGCCTCGATCAGCCGCAGCGGCAGCGACGAGCCGGTCACCCAGATGCCGAACAGGTGGCCGTCCCGCGCGTCGGCTGCCGCACGCTCCAGCTGCGCCTCGCTGCCGTAGACCGCGATCAGCTTGAGCGCGTTGACGTGACCCTCGTACAGCCTGCCCACCGCCAGGCTGCCGCGTCCCAGCAGGCGCAGCAGCTCCAGCAACCCGCCGGCCCCGGCCGGCTCGGTGCCGAGGCCGTCGCCGCCGAGGCGGCGGGGCAGCGGTGCGGTCATCGCGCCCGCCTCGCGCAGCAGCGCGAAGGCCCGCTCGGGGAAGCCGCCGTCGCGGTCGAGCCGCGCCGCCTCGTCCTCGATCGCCGGCAGCGCGGCGGTGACCCGCTCGCGCAGCGAGCCGGCCGGGTCGGGCGCGTTCACGCGGCCGGACGCTGGCGCCGGCTCTCGGTGCGCAGCTGGCCGCAGGCGGCGAGGATGTCGCGGCCGCGCGGCAGACGCACCGGCGAGGCGAAACCCGCCGCCATCACGATCTGCGCGAAGCGGTCGAGCCGCTGCCGGGTCGAGGGCTGGTAGGCGCTGCCGGGCCAGGGGTTGAACGGGATCAGGTTGACCTTGGCCGGGATGCCGGCGATCAGCCGCACCAGCTCGCGCGCCTCCGCCTCGCTGTCGTTGACGCCGCGCAGCATCACGTACTCGAAGGTGATGCGTCGCGCGTTCGAGGCCGAGGGGTAGCGCCGGCAGGCGGCGATCAGCTCGGCGATCGGGTACTTGCGGTTCAGCGGCACGATCTCGTCGCGCAGCGCGTCGGTCACGGCGTGCAGCGACACCGCGAGGTTGACGCCGAGCTCCTCGCCGGCACGGTCCATCATCGGCACCACGCCGGAGGTGGAGAGCGTGATCCGCCGGCGCGACAGGGCGATGCCCTCGCCGTCCATGACGATGCGCATCGCGCGCGCGACGTTCTCGTAGTTGTACAGCGGCTCGCCCATGCCCATCAGCACGATCGTCGAGAGCAGTCGCGGCGTCTCGCCCTTGGGGCTCGGCCACTCGCCGTAGCTGTCGCGCGCGGCCATGAACTGGCCGACGATCTCGGCGGGACCGAGGTTGCGGACCAGCGCCTGGGTGCCGGTGTGGCAGAACCGGCAGGACAGCGTGCAGCCGACCTGGCTGGACAGGCAGACCGCGCCGCGATCCTCTCGACGGTCGGGGATGTACACCGTCTCGGCCTCCTGGCCGTCGCGGAAGCGGAACAGGAACTTGCGCGTCTGGTCGGCGGCGGTCTGCACCGCGGCGGCCTCCGGCCGGCCGATCACGAAGTGCTCGGCGAGCCTGGCCTGCAGCGGCCTCGCGATCGAGCTCATGGCGGCGAAGTCGGTGACGCCCTGGTGGTAGATCCAGTGCCAGAGCTGCTTGGCGCGGAACGGCTGCTCGCCGATGCCGGCCAGCGCCTCGCCGAGCGCCTCGCGCGACAGCCCGACCAGCTCGCGTCGGCCATCCGGCAGCGCCGCGGGCGGCGGCGCGAACAGGGCGGTCTTGGCGAGGATGCGGCTGCGTTCTGCCTGGTCGAGGGTCTCGGCGGTCATGCGGGCTCTATAGATCAACGGCGGCGGACGCGCATCCATGTTGGTCGCGGGGCCGCAGACGCCAGCGGCCGGACCGGAAAATCGCCCCGACCCGCCGCAACCGTCATGGCAAAGCCACGTTTATGATAGCTATTTGTAACGAAATCGGTCTGGTTCAGGAAGCTGGCGATGGACGACGCTGAATACCATGCGAAGCTCGATGAGCTGGACCATCTGCTGAACGACCCGGAGATCGAGTCCGAGCCGGCGCGCATCTGGTCGCTGCTGGCGGAGGTCTCGCACCACGACCTGCAGGCGGTCGCCGAGGCGCAGCGCTAGCAGGGTGCGGAGAGCAGGCAAGGGCGCTGCCCTTGACCCGCTGGGGCCGCCGGCCCCAGCCCCCGATCCATCAGGTATCGGGGCAAGGAGGCGAAGCCCCTTGCTCGGGCGTCCCTCCC
>CAXTNB010000417.1:0-1118 GCA_964245385.1 uncultured Acetobacteraceae bacterium
CCGCCCCGGCCGCGGCAGACGCTGGCCGACCATCCCGCCGGGGCGGCGGACCCGCGGCGGGACGCGATCTGGCAGGCGCACCGGGCGCGCGCGCTGGCCAGCCTGCGCCGCCTGCGCAGCGGACCGCCGCAGCTCGGCCTGTGGCGGCACCGTTCCGGCCGGCTCGCGCTGCTGCTGCTGCCGGGGCTGCTGCTGGCCTGGATCGTCGCGGGTCCGGCGGCGCCCGAACGCCTCGCCTCGGGGTTCCTGCCCGGGCTGTTCCAGCTGCCCGGACCGGCACCCTGGATGCAGGCCTGGATCACGCCGCCGGACTATGCGCGCATGGCGCCGGTGTTCCTCACCGACCCGCACGGCGCGGTGACGATGCCGTCCGGCTCGGTGCTGCAGGTCAGCCTGACCAACCTGCGCGGGGCACCCGGCCTCGTGGTGCGCGACGTGGCGGACGCGGGTCGGTCGACGACCGAGACGCCGCACTTCGGCAGGCTGTCCGACGGCAGCTGGAGCCTGACCAGCACCCTCGCCGGCAGCGTCCGCCTGCTGCTGCGCGGCAACGGCCGCGCGCTCGCCGACTGGTCGATCCGGATCACGCCGCCGCCGACCGCGATGCTGGCCTGGGATGGGGCGCCGGGCCCGGCGAGGGAGCCCTGGCGCACCCGCCTGCCCTGGCGCGCCGACGACCCGTACGGGCTGAACACGCTCACGGCGGAGATCCGCCTGGCCGACCCGAAGTCGGCCGCGGCCGTGCCGGTGCTGCGCGTGCCGATCGCCGTCACCCCGGGCACGCGGCTGGCGCACGGCGCGGCACTCCCCGACCTGTCCGCCGATCCGCGTGCCGGCGAAGCGGTGGTCGCCCGGCTGGTCGCGACCGACATGTCGGGGCGGGTCACCCAGGGCCCCGAGGCACGCTTCACCCTGCCGGCGCGTCCGTTCCGCAACCCGCTCGCGCGCGCGGTGCTCGATACCCGCAAGCGCCTGGCGCTCGGGCGGGAGTCGCGCGACGACGCCGCCGCCGACCTCGACGCGCTCGGCGAGGCGCCCGGCCAGTTCGCCAGCGACAGCGGGATGTTCCTCAACCTGAGCAGCATCACCACCCTGCTGCGCCAGGACGACGTCGCCGA
>CAXTNB010000417.1:1128-2720 GCA_964245385.1 uncultured Acetobacteraceae bacterium
GGACGGGCTGCACAACGACCGCGCCGGCGCTCGCGCCGCGGCGGAGGTGCGCGCCGCCCACGAGGCGGTCGCGGCACAGCTGGAGCGCATGCGCCAGCTCGGCGACAAGGGGCAGACCGACCGCGAGCAGGCCGAGCTGGAGCGCCGGATCCAGGCGCTGTCGGCCGCGATCGCGCGACGCATGCAGGCGCTCGCCGAGCAGGCGCGCCGCGATCACAGCGGGCTGCCGCCGATGCCGGACGCCAGGATGCTGAGCGGCGACGACCTGTCGCGCATGATGCAGCAGATGCGCGACGACGCGGCGCACGGCCGCGCGGGAGATGCCATGCAGCGGCTGGCGCAGATGCAGTCGATGCTGGACCGCATGCGCGCGGCGACGCCGCAGGACCTGCAGAGCGCGCAGCAGCAGGCCGAGGCGCAGCGCCAGGTGCGCGAGCAGATGGCGGGGCTGCAGGACCTGGTGCGGCGGCAATCGACGCTGCTCGACCGCACGCAGTCGCGCCAGGCCGCCAGCGAGAAGCAGTCGCGGCAGGCGAACGCGCCGGCGCTGGACCCCCAGGCGGCCGAGCTGCTGCGGCGGCTGGGCATCCCGCAGACCGACGAGGAGGGGGCACCCCAGGAGATACCTCCCGGGGAGGAACCCTCCGCGGAGGCGCCGTCGGACGGCAGCACCGACGCGCCGGAGAATTTCGAGCCGCCGCGCCGTCCGCCGCCGCTCAGCCCCGCGCAGCTGGCGCAGCGCCGGGCGGCGGAACAGGGGCGGCAGGCGCAGCGCGAGACCGACACGCGGGTGCAGCGCAGCCTGTCGCGCGCGCTGGAGGAACTCGGCGAGGAGTTCAAGGCGCTCGCCGGCGCGCAGCCGGGCGGCTTCGAGGACGCCCGACGCGCGATGGGCAGCGCGCGCGCCGCCCTCGCGGCCGGCCACGACCAGACCGCCGAGGACGCGCAGCAGCAGGCGCTCGCGGCGCTGCAGAAGGGTGCCGGCCAGATGCAGCAGGCCCTCGCCGCCGGTCAGGGCGGGGCCGCGGTGCTGCTGCCCGGCCTGGGCGGAGGCAGCGGCGGCGACGGTGCCGATCCGGGTCAGGAAGAGGCGGACGGCGACGATCGGTCGGGTCCGCGCGATCCGCTCGGCCGGCCGGTCGCCGGCGGGCTGCACGCGGACGACGGCGACACCCACGTCCCGGACAAGGCGGAGGCCATGCGCGCCCGCGAGATCGAGCAGGAGCTGCGCCGCCGCGACACCGACCGCACCCGCGCGCCGGACGAGCTCAACTACCTGGACCGGCTGCTCAAGCCGTTCTGAGGCCTGTTACCCGTGGTCACCAGATGCCGCGTTGTCGCCACGAAGCGATTGCCATTCTCCTGGACGGCACGGCGCGGTCGATCCCGGCCGCGCCCCGAGGAGATGGACATGCGCAGACCCACTTCCGTCCTGATGCTGACCGGCGCCGTGCTGACCGGCGCCCTGACCTGCTTCGGCCCGCCCGCCGCCGCGCAATGGGCGCCGTTGCCGCCGCCGCGCTACGAGGCGCCCCCGCCGCCGCCACCGCCCGGCGCGCGGATGGCCTGGCAGCGCGGCAGCTGGGACTGGG
>CAXTNB010000418.1:0-2719 GCA_964245385.1 uncultured Acetobacteraceae bacterium
CGCGGACCGCGTCCCACGCCCGCAGGTCGGGCGCGGCCGCCAGGGCGTCGAGCGGGTCCCGCCTCAGGCTCTCGAGGGCGTCCGACACCGCGTCACTCCGGGACGGGGAGGCCGGGGCCCGGCCCCGAGCGGCACCTCAGGCGAGGGCCGCCTGCACCTTGCCGACGATCTCGGCGAAGCTCGCCGCGTCGTCGTAGGCGATGGCCGCGAGCACCTTGCGGTCGATCTCGATCCCGGCCTTGTCCAGCCCGTGGATGAACACGCTGTAGGTCAGGCCGTGCTCGCGCACCGCGGCATTGATGCGCTGGATCCACAGCCCGCGGAAGTCGCGCTTCTTGTTGCGGCGGTCGCGATAGGCGTACTGCAGCGACTTCTCGAGACGCTCGAGCGCGATGCGGTAGTTGGTCGAGGAACGGCCGACGAAGCCCTTCGAGGCGGCGAGAACCTTCTTGTGACGGGCGTGCGTGGTGACGCCCCGCTTGACGCGTGCCATGGCTCAGATGCTCCTCACGCCAGCCCGTAGGGGGCCCACTGCTTCACCGTCTTGCCGTCCATCTCGGTCAGCGTCTGGGAGCCGCGGTTGGTGCGCTTCATCTTCTGCGGCCGGTTGATCAGGCCGTGGCGCTTGTTGCCGGGGCCGGCCAGCACCTTGCCGGTCGCGGTGATCTTGAACCGCTTCTTGACCGACGACTTGGTCTTCATCTTGGGCATTTCGCTCTCCTCCTGGGTCGCTGCCCAGACCCGGGACCGGGCCGCACGGCAGCCGTCGCGGCCGGGCATGCCCACCAGGCCCGGACGCGCGAACAGGGGCGGGTGTATAGAGGGCCGGGCGCGGCGGTTCAAGTGCCGGCGCACCGGCAGCGGCGGCGACCGCCAGCCTCGTCGCGCGCGGCGGATACAATCCGCAACCTGCTGGTCATGATGCCCGCGGCCGCGATGGTGCTATAGGGGCGCCGGCGCAGCGCTGCGACGGTCAGGCGGTTGATGGACGAGCTGTTAGGACGTATCGAGGTCAAGCCCGGCACCACGTCGAACGCGCGCAGGCGTCGCCGCAGCCGGCTGCTCGTGCTGGTGCTGCCGATGCTGCTGCTGGCGGGGCTCGCCGCCTGGTGGCTGCTGGCGGGACACGCGGCCAAGCAGACCAAGCCGGCGGTGCCGCCGCAACCGGTCGGCGCGGCCAGGATCGGCACCGGCGACGTGCACGTCGTGCTGTCGGGACTGGGCACCGTGACGCCGCTCGCGACCATCACCGTGCAGACGCAGATCAACGGCCAGCTGCTCTCCATCGGCTACCGGGAGGGCCAGATCGTGCACAAGGGCGACTTCCTCGCCCAGATCGATCCGCGCCCGTATCAGGCGGCGCTGGAGCAGGCGCAGGGCACGCTCGCCCGCGACACCGGTCTGCTGCGGCAGGCGCGCTCCGACCTCGCCCGCTACACGACCCTGATCAAGCAGCGCAGCATCGCCCAGCAGCAGGCGGCGGACCAGCAGTTCCTGGTGGAGCAGGACCAGGGCGCGGTGCTGGCGGACCAGGGCACCGTCGACAACGCCAAGGTCAACCTCGCGTACTGCCACATCACCGCGCCGGTGACCGGGCGGGTCGGGCTGCGGCTGGTCGATCCCGGCAACTACGTGCAGACCTCGAGCAGCACCGGGCTCGTGGTGCTGACCCAGCTGCAGCCGATCTCGGTGATCTTCGTGCTGCCGGAGGATGACGTGGCGGCGGTGTCGCAGCAGCTGCGCGCCGGCAGGACGCTGCCGGTCGAGGCCTATAACCGCACCGACGCGACGCGGATCGCCGCCGGCACGCTCGACAGCGTCGACAACGAGGTGGACACCACCACCGGCACGGTGAAGCTGCGGGCGGTGTTCGCCAACGCCGACGAGGCGCTGATCCCCAACCAGTTCGTCAACGCGCGGCTGCTGGTGCGCACCCTGCCCGGCGTGACCGTGGCGCCGGTGGCCGCGGTGCAGCACGGCGCGCCCGGCGCCTTCGTCTACCGCGTCAAGCCGGGCGGCACGGTCGGCGTCGCCGTGGTCAAGACCGGCGTGACCGACAACGACCAGGTGCAGATCCTGTCCGGCGTGGCTCCCGGCGACACCGTGGTGGTCGACGGCGTGGATCGTCTGCGCGACGGCGCCCGCGTGCGGATCACCGGCGATGGCATCCACCCGGCCGCCCCCGGCAAATGCGGGCGCGGCGCAGCGCCGGGGCAGCAGCAGGCCTCGGGACAGCCATCAGGGCAGCCATCGGATGCCGGGGCGGCTCCGGCGGGCGCGCAGCCGCACCATCGGCGGCACGCCCAACCGTCCCAGGCCCAACCGTCAGCGGATGGGCACTGAGCCCAGCCGATGAGTCCCTCACGCCTGTTCATCCTGCGGCCGGTCGGCACGACGCTGCTGATGCTGGCGATCGTGCTGGTGGGCATCGCCGGCTACCAGTTCCTGCCGGTCTCGGCACTGCCGGAGGTGGATTATCCCACCATCGAGGTCTCCACCTTCTATCCCGGCGCCAGCCCGGAGGTGATGACCACCGCGGTGACGGCGCCGCTGGAGCGGCAGTTCGGCGAGATGCCGGGGCTCGGGCAGATGAGCTCCAACAGCTCCGCCGGCGCCTCGGTGATCACGCTGCAGTTCGACCTGTCGCTGTCGCTCGACGTCGCCGAGCAGGAGGTGCAGGCGGCGATCAACGCGGCCACCAGCCTGCTGCCGTCGGACC
>CAXTNB010000419.1:0-2713 GCA_964245385.1 uncultured Acetobacteraceae bacterium
AGGGCCGGCCGATGCGCTGACCGCCGCGGCGCGGCCGCCCGCCCCCGCCGGGCGGCGGGTGGAGGCGGGCGCCACGGGGGCGCTGCACCGTCCGCGCGACGCGGCGCGCGACCAGAGCTGGTTCCTGTTCGCCACCACCGCGGCACAGCTCGACTACCTGCGCTTCCCGCTCGGCGAGATGGCGGACAAGCAGGCGGTGCGCGGCGAGGCGGCGCGCCTCGGCCTCGCGGTCGCCGACAAGCCGGACAGCCAGGACCTGTGCTTCGTGCCGTCCGGCGGCTCCTACGCCGATCTGGTGGAGCGGCTGCGTCCGGAGGTCGCCGGCGCCGGCGACATCGTCGATGCGGCCGGCCGGGGGCTGGGCCGCCACCAGGGCATCGCGCGCTACACCACCGGCCAGACGCGCCGGCTCGGCGAGGCCGCCCTGGTCGACGGCGAGCGCCAGCAGGTGATGCGGATCGAGCCGCGCACGCGTCGCATCGTGGTCGCACCCCGTGCCGGCGGCGGCCGGCGCGCGCTGCGTCTGCGCGACGTGAACTGGCTGATCGCCCCACCCGAGCGGGCGGAGCTGCGCTGCGCGGTGCAGCTGCGCGCGCGAGAGCCGGCGCGGCCGGCGCGGGTGCGCGCCACCTCCGACGGCGCGGCGGTGCTGCTGGACGAGGACGCGGTGCCGGCACCCGGCCAGGCCTGCGTGCTGTATCACGGCTCGCGCGTGCTCGGCGGCGGTTTCATCCGCAGCGCCTGAGGACGTCCGGCACCGAGGAGCTTCGACCATGTCCGAGGGACGCCTGCTGATCGGCACCCGTCGCTACTCGTCCTGGTCGCTGCGCGGCTGGCTGGCGGTGCGGCTGGCGCGGCTGGACGTGACCGAGGAGCTGATCCCGCTCGCCGGCGGCCGCACCGAGGCGGTGCGCGGCGCCACCCCGGCGGGCCTGGTGCCCTATCTCGAGCATCGCGGCGCGCGGGTCTGGGAGAGCCTGGCGATCTGCGAGTACTGCGCCGAGCTGGCGCCGGCGCTGTGGCCCGGCGAGCGCATCGCCCGCGCCCGCGCGCGCAGCCTGGCCGCGGAGATGCATGCCGGGTTCCGCGACCTGCGGCTGGCGATGCCGATGAACTGCGGCCGCCACGCCCGCCCGCTCGCCGCCGGGATCGCGCCCGCGGTCGCCGACGACGTCGCGCGCATCGCGGCGATCTGGTCGGAGGCGGAGGGCACGTTCCTGTTCGGCGACGCGTTCACGCTGACCGACGCGATGTTCGCGCCGGTGGTCTCGCGCCTGATCTCCTACGGCGTGCCGCTGCAGGGCCGGGCGGCCGCCTACCGCGACGCGGTGCGCGCCCATCCGCTGCTCGCCGAATGGTACGACGCGGCGGCCGCGGAGCCCGCCGTCTGGCTGCTCGACCGCTACGAGGGGCTGGGCTGAGCATCGCGGTCATCCTGCCGCCGCGCGAGGGCTTCTCGCCGCAGGCGGTCGGTGCGATCGGCCTGCTGGTGCACCGCCTGAGCACGGGCGGCGAGATCGTCGTGGGGGCGCCCCCGGCGGGCGAGCCGTTCGCCGACCGCAGCTTCCTGGCGGCTCGCCCGGGGTGGTGGCCGCCGGCGGGACCCGGCCGCTACGCCGCCGCGGTCGCCCGGGTGCTGTGCCGGCTGCGGCCGGCGCGGATCGAGGTGCACAACCGGCCGGAGATCGCGCTGCGGCTGCGCCGGGCGTTCCCGCGCACGCCGCTCGCCCTGTTCCTGCACAACGACCCGCAGGCGATGCGCGGCGCCCGCACCGCGTCGCAGCGTCGGCGCCGGCGGGCGCGCATGCAGGTCGCCTGCGTGTCCGAGACGCTGCGTCGGCGCTTCCGCGACGGGCTGCCGGACGACGCGGCGGTGGCGCTGCTGCCGAACTGCATCGACCTCGCGCGGCTTCCGCCGCGCCAGGCGCGAGACCAGGTCATCCTGTTCGTCGGCCGCATCGTCGCCGACAAGGGTGCCGACGCCTTCGTCTCCGCCTGCGCCCGCGCCCTGCCGCAGCTTCCGGGGTGGCGCGCCGAGATGATCGGCGCCGACCGCTTCGCGCCCGACAGCGCCGAGACGCCGTTCCTGGCGGCGCTGCGTCCGCGGGCGGAGGCGGCGGGCATCCGGCTGCACGGGCACCTGCCGCACGACGCGGTGCTGCGCGCGATGGCGCGGGCGGCGATGGTCGTGGTGCCGAGCCGCTGGCGCGAGCCGTTCGGCATGACCGCGCTGGAGGCGCTGGCGAGCGGTGCCGCGCTGATCGTCTCGCCGCGACCGGGGCTGCTGGAGGTGGTGGGCGACGCAGCACTGGTCGCGGAGCCCGACGCGCTCGCGGCGGCCGTGCTGCGTCTGGCCGGCGATGATGCGCTGCGATCGAGCCTGTCGGAACGCGCCCGGCTCCGCGCGGCCGGCTTCGACGTCGTCGCGGCGCGGTCGCGGCTGCTCGCGTTCAGGCGGGGGCGGCGGTGATCCGGTCCGTCGCGGCGGCGCACGCGGCGAGCCCGGTCCCGGGTGCCGCGCGCGCGCTGCCCTGGCTCGACCGCGTCGCGCTGGCCGCGACGCTGCTCTGCCCGGTGTTCCTCGTGCATGGCCGCGGGCCGGCCGAGGCGATGATCGACGTCGTCGCGGTCGCCTTCCTGCTGCGCTCGACGCTGCTGCGCGACTGGCGGTGGACGCGCGAGCGCTGGGTGCGCGTGGCGGCTCTCTGGTGGC
>CAXTNB010000420.1:0-2710 GCA_964245385.1 uncultured Acetobacteraceae bacterium
GGTCTTGAACTTGGCCAGCAGCGCCATCTTGGCCTCGGCGGAGGCCTTCTGGCGTTCGTCGAATTTGTTGTCCTTGAAAATGATCGCGACCCTTCGTCTCGTTCCGGCACACCGGCCGGTGCCGGCGCGCGGCGGTTTCTAGCCGTTGTTGCGCTGCGGTGTCACCACCATATGCGCGGCAGTCCTTTTATGCGACAATGCAGTCGAGTTGAAGTCGTGGCGCACGCGCCACCTTGCAGGGGATGACGATGCCGGAATGCTTTCCACGTCATGCCGAGATGGCGGGAGGCCAGTGATGAACGTCTTTAAACCCGCAACCCGGACCGCGATGACCGAGGCCCAGGTCCGCAAGGCCGCCGCCAATACTGCGGGTCACGAGAAGACCGTCGACGACGACCCGTTCAAGGAGGGCGACGCGGTGGTCTACGCGGCGCACGGCGTCGGCCACATCGACCGCATCGGACTCGAGGAGATCGCCGGGCACAAGCTGGAGGTGATCCAGGTCTCGTTCTCCGACAACCAGATGACGCTGCGCATCCCGCTCGCGCGCGCGCGCGCCTCGGGGCTGCGCAAGATCGCCAGCCGCGACGTCGTCGAGAAGGCGATGGCGGTGATCCGCGGCAAGCCGCGCATCAGCAAGGCGCTGTGGGCGCGGCGCGCGGTCGAGATCCAGGCGCGGATCAACTCCGGCGACCTGCTGCAGGTGGCGGAAGTGGTGCGCGACCTGCAGCGACACGTCGACAACCTCGAGGGCAGCTTCAGCGAGCGCAAGCTGTTCGAGCTGGCGCTCGACCGCTTCGGCGCCGAGATCGCGGTGGTCGAGGGTGCCGACAAGAGCGCCGTGCTCGATCGGCTGACCGCGACCATGAAGGCGGCCTGAGCCGGGACGGGATCGGTCTCCGCCGCCGCATCGAGCAGCGGAGACCTCCCGGCGTCGACGCCTGCCGGCCTCGTCGTGCCTCGGCCCTGCCGCCTCGTCGCGATCAGGCCGTCCGCCGGCTCAGGACGGACTCTCCTCCCCCGGCATCGCGTCTTCCGTCTCTCGCGCCGCCGGCGTATCACCGCTCGACTGCTGTGCCGTAGCCGCTTCCTTCTCGCGACGCTTGGCTTCCTTCTTCGCCAGCTTGGCGCGATCGCGCTCGGCCTTCTGAAACCCGTAATTGACCTTGAAGGTCATTCGTCCTCCTTCAGGCGACCTTTAGATTGACTGCGGAAACCCGGCCCTTCTGACCGCTCTCCAGATCGAAGCTCACCGACTGGCCGTCATTGAGGCTCTGCAGGCCGGCACGCTCCACCGCCGAGATGTGCACGAACACGTCGCTGGACCCGTCCGACGGCTGGATGAAGCCGTATCCCTTGGTCGCGTTGAACCATTTAACCGTGCCGTTCGGCATGGCCTATCTCCCGCTCTCGGAGGCCACCGCAACGACGACCCATCTGCTCGACCGTAAAGGAAAGAAGCACCGATCTCCCATTATGGCGAGGATCCATCCGGATGCCTACCCGGTGGTTTGACTTGGCCCGCGCGCACACGGCATCATGAAGCATTGGGCGGCAGCGCCGGCGCCCGGCCCGTCGTGACGCGCGGATCAGCGGCCGGGACCGCCGACGACGAGGTGCAGGACCCAGCCGATGATCGCCTCCCTGATGCCGACCTATAACCGCGCCGACCTCGCCTTCGAGCGCGGCGAAGCGAGCTGGCTGTACGGCTCGGACGGGCGACGCTATCTCGATTTCGGCGCCGGCATCGCCACCTCCTCGCTCGGCCACGGCCACCCGCACCTGGTCGCCGCCATCGCCGAGCAGGCCGGCCGGGTGATGCACGTCTCCAACCTCTACCGCGTGCCGCAGGCCGAGCGCCTGGCCGAGCGCCTGGTCGCGGCGAGCTTCGCCGACAGCGTGTTCTTCTGCAACTCGGGGGCGGAAGCCAACGAGGGCATGGTCAAGATGATGCGCCGGACGATGGCCGCGACCGGGCGGCCGGAGCGCAGCCGCGTGCTGTGCTTCGACGGCGCCTTCCACGGCCGCACGCTGGCGATGCTGTCGGCGACCGGCAACGCCAAGTACCTGCAGGGCTTCGGGCCGGCGGTCGAGGGCTTCGACCACGTGCCGCTCAACAACCTCAACGCGGTGCGCGACGCGATCACGCCGCAGACGGCGGCGATCCTGATCGAGCCGATCCAGGGCGAGGGCGGCGTCCGGCTCGCCGACCCGCGCTTCCTGCGCGAGCTGCGCACCGCCTGCGACGAGTTCGGCCTGCTGCTCGGCTTCGACGAGGTGCAGAGCGGCATGGGCCGCACCGGCAGGCTGTTCGCGCACGAGTGGGCCGAGGTGCGTCCGGACCTGGTCTCCACCGCCAAGGGGATCGGCGGCGGCTTCCCGCTCGGCGCCATCCTGGCCACCGAGGCGGTGGCGCGGCACATGACCTACGGCTCGCACGGCACGACCTTCGGCGGCAACCCGCTGGCCTGCGCCGCCGGCAACGCGGTGCTCGACGTCGTGCTGGCGCCCGGCTTCCTCGCCGCGGTCGACCGCACCGGCGAGCTGCTGCTCGACGCGCTCGGCGGCCTCGTGGCGAGCGATCCCGACCTGTTCGAGGGCGTGCGCGGCCGCGGGCTGATGATCGGCGTGCAGTGCCGCGTGTCGAACACGGCGCTGCAGGCCGCCTGCCTGGAGGAGGGGCTGCTGGTGGTGGCCGCCGGCGACAACG
>CAXTNB010000421.1:0-780 GCA_964245385.1 uncultured Acetobacteraceae bacterium
TAGGCGGTCTGCTCGCGCGCGGTGTAGGCGTTGATGTGGCCGCCGACGTTCTCGATCTCCTCGGCGATGGCGGCGGCCGAGCGGCGCGCGGTGCCCTTGAAGGCCATGTGCTCGAGGAAGTGCGACACGCCGTTCTCCTCGGCGGTCTCGTTGCGCGTGCCGCTGGCGACGTAGGCGCCGAGCGAGACGGTCTCGACCCGGTCCATGCGCTCGGTGACGACGAGCAGGCCGGAGGGCAGGCGGGTGATGTTGATCGGATCGGTCATGATGTTCCTAGGGCTCCGCGCGACGGCGCGGAAGGGAGGGGATCAGGCGGCGTTCCTCATCGCCGCACCGCGCACGGCCGCCTCGACGGCGCCGAGCTCGTTCGGCACCAGCCGGTAGCGCTCCTCGCGCTGATACAGGTCGGCCAGCCGCGGCGGCAGCTCCGGCCGCAGGCCGGTGGCGGCGAGCATCGCCTCCGGGAACTTGGCCGGGTGCGCCGTCGCCATGGCGACGATCGGCACGCCGCCGCGGTCGCCGTCTTCGGCATGCCGACGTGCCGCCGCGATGCCGATCGCGGTGTGCGGGTCGGCGAGGTAGCCGGTGCGGCGGTGCAGCGACCGCATCTCGGCCCGCGTCGCCGCGTCGTCCAGCGCGGTGCCGCTGAACAGCGCGGTCGCCGCGCGCCAGGCGGCATCCGGCACCGCCATGCGGCCGCTGGCGCGGAACCCGGTCATGATGCGCGCGCAGGCCGCGGCGTCGCGGCCGAGCAGCTCGAACAGCAGCCGCTCGAAGTTG
>CAXTNB010000421.1:790-2689 GCA_964245385.1 uncultured Acetobacteraceae bacterium
TCCATCGACGGCGACAGGCTCGGCACCACCTCGCGCATGCTCATGTCGTTGGCCGACAGGAAGCGGCTCAGGATGTCGTTGCGGTTGGCGCCGATGCACAGCCGCGCCACCGGCAGCCCCATCCGCCGCACCGCCCAGGCCGCCAGCACGTTGCCGAAATTGCCGGTCGGCACCGCGAACGACACCTCCCGGTCGGGCGCGCCCAGCGCCAGGGCCGCGGCGGCGTAGTACGGGATCTGTGCCGCGACCCGCGCCCAGTTGATCGAGTTCACCGCCGACAGCCGCAGGTCGTCGCGGAACGGCGGGTCGGCGAACATCGCCTTCACCAGGTCCTGGCAGTCGTCGAAGCTGCCGCGCACCGCGAGGTTGGCGATGTTGGGCGACAGCACCGTGGTCATCTGTCGGCGCTGCACCTCGCTGGTGCGGCCGAGCGGATGCAGCATCACCAGCTGCATGCGCGCCCGGTCGCGGCAGGCCTCGATCGCCGCCGAGCCGGTGTCGCCCGAGGTGGCGCCGACGATGGTGATGCGCCGGTCCTGCGCCGCCAGCACGTGGTCGAACAGCCGCCCCAGCAGCTGCATCGCCATGTCCTTGAAGGCCAGCGTCGGCCCGTGGAACAGCTCCTGGACGAAGAGCTCGCGGTCGAGCTGCACCAGCGGCACGATCGCCGGGTGGCCGAACCCCGCGTAGGCCGCGACGCAGAGCCGCTCCAGGGTCTCGGCGTCGATCGAGCCGGCGGCGAACGGCGCCAGCAGACGCGCCGCCAGCAGCGGGTAGGGCAGCCCGCGCAGCGCGCGCCAGTCGTCGGGCGAGAGCTGCGGCCAGCTCTCCGGCAGGTAGAGCCCGCCATCCTCGGCGAGCCCGGCGAGCAGCACGCCGGCGAAGTCGCGGACCGGGGCCTGGCCCCTGGTGGAGATGTAGCGCATCCGGTCACTCATAGACCGGCGCGGCTCCGGCGCGAAGGAATCGATTGCCGCCGGCTCCTCTAGCGTGCCGCACCCTGGCCGGCGGCCGGATGCAGCCGCAGCGCCAGCAGCTCGACCGGGAACTGCACCTGCGACTTGCCGTGGTGGAACGGCGCGCAGCGATCGAGCTGCGCCACCGGCAGGGTGAGCGTGCCGTCGCGCAGGAACGGGGCGTCGGCCCAGTGCAGCCGCGCGTCCTGCAGCACCGTGCTCAGCACCCGGCCGGGCGTGAGGCTGAGCACGCGGTCCTGCTCGACGTCGTCGAGGTAGAGCGTGCCGTCGCCGTCGATCGCCGTGCCGCCCAGCGCCGGCGTGTCGTACCAGAACTCCACCCCGGCCGCGACCGCCTGCGGGGTCGCGCGGGCGTCGTCGAGCAGGGCGGTGGGCACGCGGAACATCGGTCCGGGCAGCGGCTGGTAATAGAGGTAGCGGCCGTCCGGCGTCACCTCGAGCTGGTCGGCGTGGATCATCACCGGCTTGTTGTCGGGTCCGTGCAGCACCTCGCCGTCGACCACGATCGGGCGCTGCGCGGTGGTAGAGGGGTCGCGGTCGAGCACGCGCCGCGCGCCGCCGCCGGCGAGATCGAGCACGATCAGGCCGGGCGCGCCGGCGTCGGTGATGTAGGCGTCGCTGCCGTTGAAGCGGATGTCGTCGATCATGCTCTTCGGCCGCAGCACGTCGGGCGGCAGCACGTAGGTGCGGGTCACCTGGTTGCTGGCGAGGTCGATCCGCAGCAGCTTGGTGGCGCCCGGCAGCGGCGGCCGGCCGAAGCCGGGCACGCCGGTATCGACCACCCAGAGGCTGCCGTCCGGCGCCAGGTGGACGGCGTTCAGCCCGACGAAGCCGTGCGTCGGATCGGCCTTGCCGTCGGCGGCACTCCAGTCGTTCCAGCCGGCGCCGGGGTAGGGGACCGGCTCGCCCTGGCCGTCGAGGG
>CAXTNB010000422.1:0-2682 GCA_964245385.1 uncultured Acetobacteraceae bacterium
CGTGGACGCGGAGATGCTGCGCCGCACCGGAACGTGAGACATCTTCGCCGCGACGTGGCCGAGCGGCGACGTCCACATCCGAGGGATCACCTTGTTCAGAGCGCTATGGCGACATCTTCTTGCTGAACCGATCGCGCGTTCCACCGAGAGCGTGTTCGTGCCGAGGATCGATCTGCCTCGCGCGTCGTCCGCGTCCTCCAAGACCTGTTCGACCTGCCCGGCAGCGGACCTCGAATCCGCCGAGTTCGCTCGCCTCTGCGACGAGCTGGCGAGGCCGGTGCGGTACCACCGCGAGCTTTGGCAAGGGATATCCATCACCCACCAGCTCCGCCGCCACGGCGTCGCGACCACGCGCAAGCCGGTACTCGGCTTCGGGGGATCGAGGCCATCGGGTCGACGAACTCAGGGTGGCACCGGACGGACATCCGCTCGATTTCTTCATCGACGTGCCGCCGTACAGCCAGGACCCGCATCTGAAGCTGAGCCTGACGGGTCTAACCTCGACCTCGATCGGGATCGTCGTGCGGCGCGGGCGTTGAGCCGACCGATGCCGGAGCCGCCACCGTTCGCCGCGCGGGGGCCGGACGGACGGACGACCCGCGACGGCATGTCGAGGGACGAGTACGGCAACCGGGGACGGCGATGACCCCGGAACGTGCGGCATTCGAGGCCGCGCTGAGCGCGATCGGCGACGGGACGCCGGACTCGATCCAGTATCAGACGCTCTCCGGCATCGCGCTGACGCACGAGCTGGCGCCGCGGCTCCTGACGCTCGATCCGTTTTCTGCCGAGTACAAGTCGACGGTGCTGCGCATCTACCACGACCTGCGCGGCAGCGACCGGGCCTACGTGCCGGAGCAGGACGAGAAGTCCGGCATGGCGCTGCCGCAGGACCTCGCTCGCGGCGTATCGCCTTGGTTCTTTCGCGACACCGCCCTCGTGTCGGAGTTCCTGCTGTCGTGGGGGCAGATCATGCGCGCGCTGGCACTGCCGCCGGGCAGCGAGGCGAAGATACTCGAGTACGGCACCGGAAGCGGCCAGCTGCTGCTGTTCCTGGCGCGGCTGGGCCTGCAGACCAGCGCCGTCGACATCGACGCGGCATCGCTCGAACTGGTGCAGGCGCAGGCCACGGCGATGCAGCTCGACGTCCGCACCGAGCGGGCCGCGTTCGGCGAGGGCTTCGATGGCGAGAGCTTCGACCGCATCATCTTCTTCGAGGCGTTCCATCATGCGATCGACTTTACCGCGCTGCTGCGACAGCTCCGCCGGCGGTTGCGCCCCGGCGGCCTGCTGGTGCTCTGCGGCGAGCCGGTGGTCGGAGCGGTCATGCCCGCGGTTCCGTATCCGTGGGGCCCGCGCCTCGACGGCTTGTCGGTGTTCTGCATCCGCCGCTACGGCTGGATGGAGCTGGGCTTCACCGAGCCGTTCCTGATCGAGGCCTTGCACCGGCACGGCTGGCTGGTCGAGGTGCGGACGATCCCGGATTGTGGGCGCGCCACCACCTACGTCGCCAGGCCGTACGTCGGCGTCATGATCGAGGTGGGCAAGCAGATCGGCCTGGGGCGGCACGACGCCGGATGGCACGGCGTCGAGGGCAGCCACCGCTGGACGCGCGGCGACACCATGGCGACGTTTCCGCTGCCTGACCTGGACGGCCCCTCGCGGGCTACGATCCGGCTCAGCAACGTCTTTCCTTTCGACGTCGCGATGGAACTTTACGACGGCGAGACGTTCGTCCGCTCCGCC
Organism: uncultured Acetobacteraceae bacterium; assembly: GCA_964245385.1. GTDB lineage: Bacteria > Pseudomonadota > Alphaproteobacteria > Acetobacterales > Acetobacteraceae > Lichenicoccus. The sequence goes on from CAXTNB010000422.1 coordinate 1,747, forward strand.
GTCGTGCCGGGCGCCAGCATCGATGTCGAGATCGTGCTGGGTCCATGCGTGCACTCGTTCTTCGCGATCAAGGCCGTGGGATCCCGTCCCGACGAGGTATGGCCGGGCTCGGGGGACGGGCGCAGTCTCGGCGTGTCCGTGAGCGGCATCAGGATCGATCCGGCTTGACCCTCCGTCGATCGAACGGAATGAACCCGTCATGCAGGTGAGGCCGCGCGCCCTGGGCCGGATCATTCCGCCCGTCCTGTATTTGGTGATCTCCCTGCGCTTCTTCGGCACGACGCGCGGCTACGCCACCAGCGTATTCGGTTATGGTGGCGACGATTTCACCTTCGTCTGGTGCCTGCAGTGGTGGCCGTGGGCGATCGCGCACGGGCTCAATCCGCTGGTGAGCCGCCTGGTATGGTATCCGCGCGGGATTGACATGACCTGGGTCACGTCGGTGCCCGCACTCTCCCTGATCGGCCTGCCGCTGACGCTGGCGGCCGGCGCGATCGTCACGTACAACAGCTTCTGCCTGCTGGCGCCGGCGCTGTCGGCGTGGTCCGCCTTCCTGCTCGCGCGTCAGGTCACGCGCGATGAAGCGGCCGCCTTCATAGCTGGTTACCTGTACGGTTTCTCCGCGTATGAGTTTGCCCACCTGCTGGGTCACCTGAACCTCTCGATGACCTTCCTCGTGCCGCTGCTGCCGCTGATCTGCCTCAAGCGCCTGTCGGGCGAGATCTCGCGTGGGCGCGGCGTGGCGCTGCTGACGACGGCCCTGCTGGTGCAGTTCGGCATCTCGCTCGAGATTTTCGCCACCGCCTGCGTCTTCGGCGTCGCCGGCTGGCTGGTCGGCTTGCACGGCGTCGCCGCCCACATGCATGCCGGCATCCCCGCCGACGACTACGGCTACATCGGGCGCGCCCGCCTGAGCCAGGAGCTCACCGCGGTCAC
>CAXTNB010000423.1:0-2680 GCA_964245385.1 uncultured Acetobacteraceae bacterium
TTCGACCCGTCCTGGTATCGCGCGCAGCATCCCGAGGTCGCCGCCGCCGGCATCGACCCGCTGCTGCACTACATCACCGCGGGCGAGGCCGCCGGCCTGCGTCCGGTGGCCTGGTTCGACCCGCTCTGGTACGCGCGCACGTACAGCCTGCCCGAGGGCATGACGGCGCTGCGCCACTACCTGCTGCACCGGCTCGACGGCACCGTCAGCGCCATGCCCGAGTTCGATTCGGGCTTCTACCTGCGCGCCTACCCCGACGTCGCCGCCGCCGGGCTCGATCCGCTCGAGCACTACATGGTGCAGGGCTTCCGCGAGGCGCGCCGGCCGTTCGAGGGGTTCGATCCGGTGTTCTACCGGCAGCGCTACCTGAACAGCGCCACCGAGGCCAACCCGCTGCTGCATTTCCTCGAGCATCGCGGCGAGGCGGGCGTGCATCCGGCACTGCCCCGGCACGAGACCACCATCCCGCGCGAGGTGCGGCGCAACACCCAGCCCGGCCCGTTCTTCGAGACGGTGCGGCCGCTGCCGGCCTCGGTCGCGCGGCGCGCGCAGGTGCTCGCCTACTACCTGCCGCAGTTCCACAGCATGCGGCAGAACGACGAGTGGTGGGGCGAGGGCTTCACCGAGTGGACCAACGTCGCGCGCGGCCTGCCGCGCTTCGCCGGCCACTACCAGCCGCGCACGCCGCGCGACCTCGGCCACTACCGGCTGGAGGGCACCGACACGCTGCGTCGCCAGGCGGCGATGGCGCAGGCGGCGGGCATACAGGGCTTCATCTTCTACTTCTACTGGTTCAACGGCACCCGCCTGCTCGACGGACCGCTGGAGGCGCTGCTCGCCGACCGCTCGCTCGACATGCCGTTCTGCCTGCTCTGGGCCAACGAGAACTGGACCCGTCGCTGGGACGGCTCGGACAGCGAGGTGCTGATCAGCCAGGACTTCCGCCCCGAGGACGAGCCGGCGCTGATCGACTGCTACGGCCGCCACTTCGCCGACCCGCGCTACATACGCATCCAGGGCCGCCCGCTGCTGATGCTCTACCGTCCCGCGCTCGTTCCGGATGCAAAACAAACGATCGCCCGCTGGCGCGAGCTGTTCGCCGAGCGCTGCGGCGAGAACCCGATCCTGGTGATGGCGCAGGCGTTCGGCGACGACGATCCGGGCAGCTACGGGCTGGACGGCGCGATCGAGTTCCCGCCGCACAAGGTGGTGCAGGACGCGCAGACCATCAACGACCGGCTCGACCTGCTCGACACCGACTTCACCGCCCAGGTCTACGACTACGACGAGATCGTCGACCGCTCGCTGCGCGCGCCGGCGCCGGGGTTCCCGCTGATCCGCACCGCCTGCCCGTCGTGGGACAACGACGCGCGCCGGCAGGGCGGCGGGCTGGTGCTGCACGGCTCGACGCCCGCGAAGTACCAGGCCTGGGTCGAGGGGCTGGTGCGACAGGCGCTGGCGCGGCCGTTCCACGGCAGCCCGATCGTCTGCATCAACGCCTGGAACGAGTGGGCCGAGGGCGCCTACCTGGAGCCCGACCTGCATCACGGTGCGGCCTACCTGAACGCGACCGCGCGCGCGGTCAGCGGCTTCGGCCGCACCGGCGCCCAGGGCGGACGCATCCTGCTGGTGGGCCACGACGCCTTCCCCGCCGGCGCGCAGAGCCTGCTGCTGCACGTGGCGCGGCAGCTGCGGCGCGCGCACGGCGTCGAGGTCGCCATCCTGCTGCTCGCCGGCGGCGCCCTGCTGGACGGCTACCGCGCGGTCGCCGCGACCCAGGTGATGGCGGCGGACGACCCGGCACTGCCCGAGGCGCTGCGCCGGCTGCGTCGCGACGGCTATGACGGCGCCGTCGTCAACAGCGCCGCCTCCGGCGCGGTCGGCGCCCGGCTGGCCGAGGCCGGCATCGCCTACACCCTGCTGGTGCACGAGCTGCCGGCGCTGATCGCCGAGAAGAACCTGCTCGCCGGCCTGGGCGAGGCCGCGCGCCTCGCCCGACAGGTGGTGTTCCCGGCCGGCTTGGTGCAGCAGCGGGTGCAGGCGCTGGTGCCCGTCGAGCCCGACCGCGTCCGCGTGCTGCCGCAGGGGCTGTATCGCAGGCGGCCGTTCTCGGTGCGCGCCCGCACCGCGCTGCGCCGGCAGCTCGGCATCGCCGCCTCCGACCTGGTGCTGATCGGGGTGGGCTACGGCGACCTGCGCAAGGGCTTCGACCTGTTCGTGCAGCTCTGGCGCCTGACCCGCGCGGCGTCGGCGGCACGCGCCGGGCGTCCGGCGCGGGTGGTGCACTGCCTGTGGCTGGGCGATCTCGACCCGTCGCTGAGGCTCTATCTCGGCGCCGAGCTGGAGGCCGCGATCGCGTCCGGCACGTTCCACCTGCCCGGCCACGTGCCGGACGCGCCCGAGCATCTCTGCGCCGCCGACGCCTTCGTGCTGACCTCGCGCGAGGACCCGCTGCCGAGCGTGGTGATGGAGGCGATGGCGAGCGGCCTGTCCTGCGTCGCCTTCGAGAACAGCGGCGGCATCCCCGAGCTGATCGAGCGGCACGGCATGGGTGCGACGGTGCCGCTCGGCGACGTCGCCGCGGCGGCGAAGCGGGCGGTCGCCCTCGCCGCGGTCACGCACGCGCAGGCGCCGGCGAGCCGCGCCGCGGCCGGACGAGGCGCTGCGACACGTAGCGGTC
>CAXTNB010000424.1:0-609 GCA_964245385.1 uncultured Acetobacteraceae bacterium
CGCGGCCGCAGGCGCTTGGCCTCTAGCAGGGCCGCGCGGGCGTCGCGTCCCGGCAGCAGGTCGAGATCCACCGCGCCGCCGGCCTGCCAGAACGACGAGATCTGCAGGATGGCCGGTCCCGACAGCCCGCGATGGGTGAACAGCGCGGCCTCCTCGAAGCGTGCCGCGCCGCACCCGGCCGAGACCGGCAGCGACACGCCGCTGAGCGGCTGCATCAGGGCCAGGTCGTCGTCGCCGACACGGAGCGGCACCAGCGCCGGATCGGTCCGCGTCACCGCCAGGCCGAAGCGGCGCGCCAGATCGTGCGCGAGCCCGCTGGCACCCATCTTCGGGATCGAGAGGCCGCCGGTCGCCAGCACCAGCGAGTGCGCCTCCACCACGCCGCGGTCGGTGCGGACGGTGAAGCGATCGCACCGGCTGGCATCGACGATGCGCACGCCGCAGCGGATCGCGGCGCCGGCGGCCTCGCACTCCGCCAGCAGCATCGCCACCACGTCACGGGCGGAGCCGTCGCAGAACAGCTGACCGAGATCCTTCTCGTGGTAGGCGATGCCGTGCTTCTCGATCAGGGCAACGAAATCCGCGGGCCGGTAGCGCGAGAGTGCGGAG
>CAXTNB010000424.1:619-2680 GCA_964245385.1 uncultured Acetobacteraceae bacterium
GCGCGGTTGGCGAAGTTGCACCGCCCGCCGCCGGAGATCAGGATCTTCCTGCCCGGCTGATCGGCGTGATCCAGCACCAGCACCGAGCGGCCGCGCCGCCCCGCGCTGATCGCGCACATCAGGCCGGCGGCGCCGGCGCCCAGCACGACGACGTCGACGGAGCGCGGCAGGATGGCGGTCAGGCCGGCTGCGGCGGCGGCCGCCTCACTTCGGGATGCGCTTCGGCTCGCCGCCGACGATGTGGCCGATCGGCGTCAGCGCGTCCACGTGGTCGCAGACGATCTTGAACACGGCCAGCAGCGGCACGCTGAGGAAGGCGCCGGGAATGCCCCACAGCCAATCCCAGAACATCAGCGAGCTCATCACCAGCACCGGGTTGAGCGTGAAGCGCCGCGCCAGCAGCATCGGCGTGATGGTCTCGCCCTCCATGACGTGGATGCCGAAATAGATCGCGGGCGGCACCAGCGCCTGCAGCACCGAGCTGAAGCTGAACAGGCTCACGAAGAAGTAGATCACCACGCCGGTCATCGGCCCCAGGATCGGGATGTAGTTCAGCAGGAACGCGAGCACGCCCCACAGCAGCGGGTTGGGCAGGCCGAGCGCCCAGCACTGGATGAAGTTGGCGATGCCGACCAGCAGGTTCATGCCGGTGATGGTGGCGAGGTAGAGCGAGACGTTGCGCTCGATCTCGAAGGCGATCTGCACCGTGCGCCGCTTGTCGGCCCAGGTCGGCATGATCTCGATGAACCGCCGCAGCAGGCTGTCGCCCTCGTAGAGCAGGAAGAACAGCATCAGCAGCATGGTGAAGATCTGGCCGAGGAAGGCCCGCGTGCCGATCAGCAGCGACGAGCCGACGCTGGTCAGGCCGTTGCCGGATTGCTGCACCTGCACCACCTGCTGCGAGCCGTGCAGGGCCGGGCTGCTGGTCTGGTCGAGCAGCCCCTGCAGCTTCTTCATCATCCCCTCGGTGGCCTGGATCGGGCCGTGCAGGAAGGCGAGCTTGGCCTGCAGCGCCGGAAGGCTCTGCGGCGCCTTGCTGATCCAGCCGGTGGCGGGGACCGAGATCGCGGCGCCGATGCCGCCCACGACCCCGAACAGCGCCAGGATCAGGAACAGCGCCGCCAGCGGCTTGGGGATACGCAGCCGCTGATGCAGGAAGCGCATCGGGCCGCTGAGCAGCAGGTTGAGCACCCCAGCCAGCACGAACGGCAGCACGATGTCGCTGGCGAAGTACAGCGTATAGAAGGTGGCGAGCACGCTCAGCAGCAGCAGGCACGTCGACAGGGTGGAGAGCACGCGCTGACGCCGCGCCTCGACGGACTCGTCGCGCAGCTGCGCCTGGGCCACCTGGAGCCGGGACTGCTCGTCCCGGATCAGCTCGTCGTCCTGCGTCCGCTGATATGCCATGCTGGCCACCTGTCGTGCTGCACCGCAACGCAGACGCCCGGTCTTCGTTGTCGTCCGTTCGCCGTAGCCTCTGCCTCGTCGCCGCCCTGTTCGTCAGCTCAAGCCACCGGTGCCTTCGGCAGCCGCACGATGAAGCGCGCCCCGCACACCCGGTTCTGCGCGTCGTGGCGGTTTTCCGCAATGATCCTGCCCTTGAGCGCATCCACGATCTGCCGGCTGATCGACAGGCCCAGTCCGGAGTGCTGCCCGAAATGCTCTCCCTCGGGACGCTCGGAGTAGAAGCGGTCGAAGATGCTGTCGAGCTTGCCCTCCGGGATCCCCGGCCCCTCGTCGCTGACCGCGATCTCCACTTGGCCGCCGGACTCCACCGCCTCCAGCGTGATGCGCCCGTTCGGCGGCGAGAAGCTGACCGCGTTGCCGATCAGGTTGCGCAGCACCTGCACCAGCCGGTCCTCGATCGCCAGCACCACCAGGGACTGGGCGCGCGCCTGCACCTCGGCGGACAGCTCCAGGGTCGGGCCGTCCGGCGCCCGCGTGGCGGCGTGGATCTCGGCCAGCACGGAGAGGATCGGCCCCAGCGCCACCGGCTCCGCGGTGGCGCGCGACAGCTCGGCGTCGATCCGGCTGGCGTCGGAGATGTCGGTGATCAGCCGG
>CAXTNB010000425.1:0-2666 GCA_964245385.1 uncultured Acetobacteraceae bacterium
GTCCTCGTCGAAGCCGCCGTCGTCGAACACCAGCAGGAACTCGCAGCCGTCCGGGTTCAGCCCCTGTATCGAGTGCGGGATGCCGGACGGGAAATACCACAGGTCGCCCTCGTGCACGTCGTCGAGGAAGGTGCGGCCCTGCGCGTCGACGGCGCTGATGCGGGCGCTGCCGTAGAGCATGTAGGACCACTCGCCCTCCTTGTGCCAGTGCATCTCGCGGGCGGATCCGGCCTTCAGGCGCATGTTCACCCCGGCCAGGCTGGTGGCGACGCCGAGCTCGCGCTGCGTGACCTGCCGCGTCCAGCCGCCGTCGGTGAGGCGCATGTGCGCGTCGGCGAAGGAGAAGCGCAGGTTCGGCAGCGTGCCGTGGTCGGTGGCGGGCGGGGCGAGCAGGTCGGGGTTCTCGGCGTCGCGCGCCGCATCGCGCGGCCCCGGGTCGCTGCCGCCGGTGCCGCCGCGCGCCGGCTGCGGCACCGGCTGCGGCACCCCCTGGGCGTGGGCCAGCGAAGCCGCGGCGACGCCGGCGGCGCCGATGCCGCTGGTCAGGACCCGTCTGCGGGAAAATGGGTTCATGCGGCACCTCCGATGCGTTCGCGGCCCGTGCGTGTCGTGCCGGCGCGGCGATCAGAACGACGCGGACGGGGCGGCCGTTGCACCGCCGGCCGGCCGCGATGCGGCGGCCGACAATTCATTACGGAGGCGCAGTGGGACAAACTAGGATCGGCATCATCCCGGGCGCCGCGACGATCCTGACGCGCACGCCTGGAACCCGACGATGGACCTCGGAGGCATCCGCACATGAAGCATCTCGCACTCGCCGTTCTCGCCGCGATCGGTCTCGGCGCCTGCGCCACGACGGCCGGCACCGCCGTCCAGAGCGACCTGGCGACTGCCAAGGCCGATCTCAGCCGCGCCGTGGACGCCTACGGCATCGCTAAGGGCATCGCCGACGTCGCGGTGGCGGCCAACCCGTCGCTGGCGGCGCCGGTGGCGCAGGTCGAGGGCGTGATCGACCCGCTGATCCCGCAGGCGCAGGCCATGCTCGCGGCGGCGGACGCGAGCGCCTCGCAGATCACCCAGCTGGTCCAGCAGATCCAGCAGCAGATCGTCGTGATCGAGACCACGACGGCGCAGCAGGTCAAGGTGGTGGCGAACAGCTAGCACCGAGGAGCGGGACAAAGAAAAGGCCGGGTGAGGTAATCCTCAACCCGGCCCAGTCTTGGGGCCTGCGGCTTATTCTGCCGCGCGGCCCGTGACCGCCGGTGTGCTCGTCGCCGCCGGGCCCTGGCCCAGCGTATGCTGACGATCGCGACCGGCGGCTACGGCGCGGAGCTTGTTCATCACGCTGCCGGTGCCGGCAGGGATGAGACGGCCCACGATGACGTTCTCCTTGAGGCCATTCAGCGTGTCGACCTTGCCCGCGGTCGCGGCCTCCGTCAACACCCGCGTGGTCTCCTGGAAGGAGGCGGCGGAGATGAAGCTGTGGGTCTGCAGGCTGGCCTTGGTGATGCCCTGCAGCACCGGCATCGCGTTCGCCGGCCGCTCGCCCACGTGCAGGCGCTTGCCGTTCTCCTCCTCGTACTCGAAGCGGTCGACGGTCTCGCCGACCAAGTAGGTGGTGTCGCCCGGATCCAGGATCTCGACCTTCTGCAGCATCTGGCGGACGATCACCTCGATGTGCTTGTCGTTGATCTTCACGCCCTGCAGCCGGTAGACGTCCTGGATCTCGTTGACCAGGTAGTCCGACAGCGCCTCCACCCCCAGCACCTTGAGGATGTCGTGCGGCACCCGCGGGCCGTCGACCAGCGGGTCGCCGCGGCGCACGAAGTCGCCCTCCTGCACCGAGACGTGCTTGCCCTTGGGGACCAGGTAGTCGGTCTCCTCGCCGGTCTCGTCGTTCTTGACGATGACGCGCCGCTTGGCCTTGTAGTCCTTGCCGAACTCGATGCGCCCGTCGGTCTCGGCGATGATCGCGTGGTCCTTGGGACGACGCGCCTCGAACAGCTCGGCCACCCGCGGCAGGCCGCCGGTGATGTCGCGCGTCTTGCTGCCCTCGCGCGGGATGCGCGCCAGCACGTCGCCGGCATGCACCACGGCACCGTTCTCGACCGAGAGGATCGAGTCGGGCGACAGGAAGTAGCGCGCGTCGCCGCCGTTGGACATCTTCAGCACCTCGCCGCCGGCGTCCTTGAGCTGCAGCCGCGGACGCAGGTCGACGCCCTTCGCCGCCTGCTTGTAGTCGACCACCACCTTCGAGGTCAGGCCGGTGACCTCGTCCATGCGCTCGACCAGCGTGATGCTGTCGATCAGGTCGAGATACTCCACCGTGCCGGCCTGCTCGGTGATGATCGGCAGGGTGTACGGGTCCCACTCCGCCAGCTTCTGCTGCCGGGTGACCGTGGCACCCTCGTCGACCAGCAGCCGGGCGCCGTACGGCACCCGGAAGCGGGCGCGCTCGGTGCCCTTGTCGTCGGTCAGCACGATCTCGCAGTTGCGCGACATCACCACCGGCACGTTCATGCTGTTCTGCACGACGTTGCGGTTCTTGATGTTGACCATGCCGTCGTGCGAGGCCTCGACCATCGAGGTCTCCGCACCGCGCTGCGCCGCGCCGCCGATGTGGAAGGTGCGCATGGTCAGCTGCGTGCCCGGCTCGCCGATCGACT
>CAXTNB010000426.1:0-2666 GCA_964245385.1 uncultured Acetobacteraceae bacterium
CACCGACAGGAAGAAGAACGCCTGCCAGACCCGCAGCGCCCGGCCGGACACGCCCAGCAGCCGCACCTGGGCGGCGCGCCACGGGATCGAGACCAGCATGTCGAGGGCGTGGAACCGCAGCGCGGTGCTGGCGTCGAGATCGAGGTCGACGTGGTGCACCAGGTGCAGGCGCCAGAGCGGCGGCACCTCGTGGGTCAGTACGTGCCAGAAATAGGTGGTGTAGTCCATCAGCAGGATGCCGATCAGATCACGCCCCCAGGACGGCAGCGGCAGTCGCTGCGCCAGGCCCCACCGCCGCCGTTCCGCCCGACCGGCGAGCGCTCGCAGCACCGGCGCCTCCAGCCCCGACACCACCGCCAGGCTCGCGGCCCCCAGGGCGAGGTTGCGCAGGACGCGCGACGGCGGCTGCGTCGGCCGGCGCAGCGGCGACAGCCGCTCGCCGCAGGCGATGGCGAGCAGGCCGGCGGCGATGAGCGCGTCGGCGGCGCCGCGGCGCCCGGGTGCGGGAGAAGCCATGGCGGGCAAAATGTTCGCCCGCGCGCCCGGTGGCAAGCGCCCGCCGCGGGCCGGCGGTCCGGAGCCGCGGCGTTGAGCGGCGTCGCCATCGTGATCCCGATGCTGAACGAGGCGGCCTCGCTGCCCCGGCTGTTGCGCGGCCTCGCCGGCCTGCACCCGCCGCCCGACGAGGTGCTGGCGGTGGATGGCGGCAGCCGCGACGGCTCGGTGGCGCTCGCGCGCGCCGGCGGCCTGCGGGTGCTGGAGACCGCCGCCCGCGGCCGCGCCGCCCAGATCAACCGCGCGGTGTCGCAGGCGAGTGCGCCGATCGTCTGCATCCTGCACGCCGACACGCTGCTGCCCGACGACGCGGTCGCGGTGATGCGACGCGTGCTGGCCGACCCCCGCACGGTGCTGGCCGGGTTCACCCCGCTGCTCAGCGGGCCGGACTCGGTGCGCTGGGGTACGAGCTTCCACAACTGGATCAAGACCTGGTACGCGCCGCTGCTGTTCCGGCCGCTGCTGTTCCTGCGCGGCGCGCGGCTGCTGTTCGGCGACCACGCGATGTTCTTCCGGCGCGACGAGTTCCTGGCGGTCGGCGGCTGCGACGAGGCCATGCTGGTGATGGAGGAGGCGGACCTGTGCATCCGGTTCTGCCGCCTGGGCCGCACCCGGCTGATCAATCGCGTGGTGATCACCTCGGACCGGCGCATCGCCGCCTGGGGCGCGCTGCGCGCGAACTGGATCTACCTCACGGTGGGCGCGCGCTGGGGGCTGGGACGGCGGCGGCGGCTGGAGTCCTGCTATCCGGAGGTGCGCTGAGCCGCGGACGCCGAGGTCAGGCCGCCTTGAGGTAGCCGGTGGCGATGCAGCGATCCACCAGGCGGCGCAGGAAGGCGATGTCGGTGGGAGGGCAGGCCCCGCCGCCGAGCGCGCGCAGGCCGTCGTCGGCGAAGCGCGGATCGCGCTGCAGGTAGCTCGCGTAGTGCGCGGTGACCTGGCGATGCACCACCTGGCCGCGCGGCGTCAGCAGGCCCGGATCGAACGTCTCGGGCGACATCAGCCGCGGGCTGAAGAAGTGCGGATACTGCGCGGCGAGGCCGGTCAGGGTCGACACCGAGACCGGCGCGCCGGAGACCAGGTGGATGTTCTGTCCCGCCGCCTCCTCCATGTGCTCGACCAGGTACAGCAGCCCGGCGGTGACGTGGTCGATCGGCACCAGGTCGAGGCTGGCGCCGGGAACCGCCGGCAGCGTGCGCACCCGGCCTTCCGCCACCAGCCGGATCAGCGCGTAGACGCCGTCCAGCCGGTTGATCATGCCGTCGGCGTAGGCGCCGACCACGATCGAGGGACGCGCGATGACCGCGAGCAGCCCCTGCTGCCGCGCCTGCTCCACCAGCGCCTCGGCCGCCGCCTTGCTCGCCTCGTAGCCGTTGGTGTAGGCGCCGGCGCCGGGCCGGTCCTGCTCGGCCACCGGGCCGGACACCGCGCCGCAGACGTAGGCGGTGCTGACATGCAGCAGCGGCACCGGCCGCGAGCCGCCGGTGGCGAGGTCCAGGATCTGCCGGGTGCCCTCGACGTTGACCGCCTGCAGCAGCGCCGGATCGGCGTCGAACGCGGTCACCGCCGCGAGGTGCACGATCAGGTCGAGGCCGTCGCGCAGCGTCCGGTACGGCGACGCCTGCATTCCCAGGCGGGGCTGGCGCATGTCGCCGAGCAGCAGCCTGATCGCGCCGCGTCGCGGCGGCTCGCCGGGCGCCAGCAGCGGCACCGCGCTGCCGTCGTTGCGCTGCACGTCGCGGTCGCGGTGCACCAGCGCGGTGACGTGATGGCCTCGCTCGGCGAGCAGGCCGGCCAACTCGCCGCCGATCAGGCCGGCGGCCCCGGTAAGGAAGATGCGCATGCTGAACCTCGGGCGGTGGCGCTCGAGGATCGCGTCGCGGTGCCGGCCGCACGGGGTCCCGGCGATGCGGGTGCCTCGAAGCATCGCGCGCACCTCACCGCCGTTCGCAGGGAGCCCACATATCGCCGGACGCCTGCCGTAGTTGCCGTCGAGGGTCGTCGGAGAGGCGCGCGCGGGGAAAAGCCATGCCATCTACTCACGAGGTGATCGTGATCGGCGCCGGCGCCGCCGGCCTCACCGCCGCGGCGGGCTGTGCCCGGCTCGGCCT
>CAXTNB010000427.1:0-2661 GCA_964245385.1 uncultured Acetobacteraceae bacterium
GTAGACGTGCGCGGGCAGCGGCTTGATCGTGTTGCCGAGCCCGAGGCCGAGAAACCAGTCGGGATTGACGCGCTGGGTCAGCCGGATCTCGACCTCGTGCGGCGACAGCGCCGTCACGTGCTCCAGCAGGTCGGGGATGCCGCCGACCCGGTAGAAGGTGAAGCCCGGCCCGATCCTGCGGATCAGGTCGAAGGTGAACACCACGTCCTCGGCGGTCACCGGCACGCCGTCCGACCAGAGCCACGGCTTCAGCGTCAGGTGCCAGGTGCGGCCGCCGTCCGGGGTCACCACGGCGCTGGCCAGGCTGTCCGCCGGGTCGTAGTGCACGTTGCGGTCGAGCCAGACCAGCGGCCGGTAGATCTGGTAGATGATCTGGTTGTTGTAGACCGAGTTGCTCAGCAGCGGGTTGAGCGAGGTGATGCCCTGCGGATCGCTCTGACCGAGCCCCGCCGGCAGCACCACGGTGCCGCAGGGGATCGCCGCACGGGCGGATCCCGCGCACAGCGCGACGGCGAGCAGAATTAGAGACAGCTTCTTCACGGCCCGTCGTTTACGGATCCGACCCTGGCATGTCCAGAGCGCATGTCACCTCTGCCTTGAGAGCAGGCAAGACCTCGCTCTGGAACCACGGATTGCGGCTCTCCCACACGCCGGTGCGCCAGGACGGGTGCGGCAGCGGGAAATACTCCGGCAGGAAGCGGCGGAACGCCTGCACCCGCGGCGTCATGGCGCCGACGCCGAGCACGTGGTTCTGCGCGTAGCTGCCGATCAGCAGGGTCAGCCGGATCCCCGGCATCCGCGACAGGATGCGCTCGCGCCACAGCGGCGCGCACTCGGGCCTGGGCGGGTTGTCGCCGCCCTGCGGCAGGCGCCCCGGGTAGCACATCCCCATCGGCAGGATCGCCACCCGGCTGGTGTCGTAGAACAGCTCCTTGCCGATGCCGAGCCAGCCGCGCAGACGCTCGCCGGAGGCGTCCCAGAACGAGATCCCCTTCTCGTGCACCACCGTGCCCGGCGCCTGGCTCGCGATCAGCAGCCGCGCCGTCGACGACACGTGCAGGATCGGCCGCGGACCGAGCGGCAGGTGGGCCGCGCAATGCCGGCAGGCGCGCACCTCGCGCACCAGCGCGTCGAGCGCCTCCGCCTCGGCGGCACTCATCGCGGGCGCAGGCTCAGGGCTCGTTCGAGGCCGGCTCGTGCGCGCCGAGCGCGAACACCACGATGCGCTGCCCGGCGTGCTGGAAATACAGCGCGCACGGGATCAGCGCGCCGGCCAGCAGCGGCTGCGTCGCCTGGCTCAGGGCGAAGCGTGCCGCGACCGGGGTGACCGTGCCGCCGACGCTGCCCGGCAGGTCGAGCCCGTTGCGCTGCGCATCGCCCACCTGGCGCGGCTGCCCGTTGAGCAGCGCCACCGTGCCCACGCCGGGGCAGGCGACGTTGATCAGCCGGTCGGGCAGGGCGCCCTGGTTGGTGATCGTCGTCGTCAGGGTGGCGCTGTGGCGGGCGTCGTCGCCGTCGGCGCGCGACGCCTCGATCTGCACCGGCCCCGACACCTGGGTCAGCGCATGCCCGGCCACCGGCAGCGCCAGCAGCCCGACGGCGGTCAGCGATCTAGCCCAACTCATAGTTGACCTCCGCGGTGTAGACCGGCTGCTCCTTGCCGAGCAGCGAGGAGAACAGCGTGAAGCAGGTGACCGGAACGCTTGGGGAGCGCAGCAGGTTGTGCGCCTGCACCCAGCTGGCAAGCACCGTCTCGGCGATGCCGTCGACGCGCGCCAGCGTGACGTGCGGCTGGAAGCGCTTGCGTTCCGGCGGCAGGCCGATGCGCTGCAGCGCCGTCTCGACCTTGCGGCGCAGGTGCTCGACCGGCTCGCGCTGCTCGATGCCGGCCCACAGCGCGCTGGCGCGTCCCGCCCGGTTGAAGATGCCGATACCGCTCAGGGCGAGCGGGAAGCTGCGGCCGCGCAGGGCGGCGAGCGCGTGGTCGATCTCCTCGGCGACGTGGCGGGGCGTCTCGCCGATGAAGCGCAGCGTCAGGTGCAGGTTCTCGGGCGGCGTCCAGCGCGCGCCCACCAGGCTGCCGTACAGCGCCGTCAGCCGGTCGCGCAGCGGATCGGGCAGCTCCAGCCCGACGAACAGCCTCATCTCGCAGCCTCATCTCGGGGGGGCGGCAGGCGGCCGGACGGCGGCGATCAGGCGGCGCACGTCGGGCATCAGCCGGGCCACGATGATACGCACCCCGTCGGCGTTGGGGTGGATGTGGTCGGACTGCACCAGCGCGTCGTGGGTGGCCACGTCCTGGAGGAAGAACGGGTCGTAGATCAGGCCCGGGCGCCGCGACAGCCGGTCGAACACGGCGCGGAACTCCTGCGAATAGCCCGCCCCCATGTTCGGCGGCGCGATCATGCCGCTCAGCAGCACCGGCAGGTGCCGCGCGTCGAGCCGGTCCAGGATGGCGCGCAGGTTCTGCTCCATCCGCGCCGGCGGCAGCCCGCGCAGCGCGTCGTTGCCGCCGAGCTCGACGATCGCCGCGTCCGGATCGTCGCCGAGCGGCGCCACGGCGCGCATCCAGACCATCGCCCGCGCCTCGCCGGGCGTCGTGTGCAGCAGCGAACGCCCCTCGACCGGACGACGCTCGATCGGACGCCCCCGCGTCAGGAT
>CAXTNB010000428.1:0-2656 GCA_964245385.1 uncultured Acetobacteraceae bacterium
CCACCGCCGGCAGCTACGTGCAGCCGACCAGCGGCGCCCAGAACGCGACCCTCTCGGGCGGCAACCAGATCTACACGGCGGACGACAGGATCGACATCGTGACCGCCAACGGCGTCGCGAGCTCGGTCACCGGCGGCGCCAGCGGCAGCACCCTGACGCTGGTGCAGGACGGCGGCAGCTACGACGTCACCAACAAGGGCGGCAGCACCACGCTGGTCGCCGACGCGGCACCCGGCACCATCAACGGCGGCGCCGCCGGCAGCAGGCTGGTCGCCTTCCTGCCGGACCAGCCCACCACCTATGTCGGCGGCTACGGCGACGACGAGCTGATCGGCGGCAGCGGCGCGATGACGGTGATGGGCGGCCAGGGCGGCAGCCAGAACGTGATCGGCGGCTACGGCACCCTGGACTTCCAGGGCGGCACCCACGACCTCGAGACGGTGGTCGGCGGCACAGGTGCGGAGACGATCCACGCCGCGGCCAGCGGTGGCGACTATTTCGGCGGCTCCGGCGGCAGCCAGATGTTCGCGACCGGTGCCGGCACCTTCCTGATCGGCGACGTCGGCGGCGACGTGCTCACCGCCTCCTCCTTCGGCGGCGACGGGATGGTCGCGGGCGCGGGCAACGAGACGCTCAACGGCGCCGGCTCGACCTGGGAGAACGTGCTGTTCGGCGGCTCCGGCAGCGACACGGTGATGCTCGGCCACGGTGCCGACAGCTTCGTCGGCGGCTCGGGCGCGGACACCGTCGAGATCGGCTCCGGCAACGCCGCCCTGTTCGTGGGTTCCGGCGCGGAGCTGTTCAGCTTCCAGGCCGGCCGCACCGGCGGCAGCGACCTGATCAGCGGCTTTCGCGTCGGCACGGATCACCTGCAGCTGTCCGGCGGCCTCGCCGTCGCCGCCAGCGGCTCCAGCGGCGGCATGACCTCGATCAGGCTGAGCGACGGCACGCAGATCCACCTCGCCGGCGTCTCGGGGGTGCCGCAGGCGAGCCTGTTCGGCTGACGCGCCCGGCCGCCGTTCCGCGTGCCGACGCGGCCGGTTTGATGGTATCGCAGGGACGGCGCGCGACGGGCGCGTCGTCCCTGCCATCGCCCATCAGGAGGTCGTCCGCATGGCACTCAAGGCTTCAGCGCTCCACACCCCGGGGTGGATCGGCGAGTTCCGCGCCTTCATCATGCGCGGCAACGTCGTCGACCTCGCGGTCGGCATCATCATCGGCGCCGCCTTCACCGGCATCGTCAACAGCCTGGTCAAGGACGTGTTCACGCCGGTGATCGGCCTGCTGGTCGGCGGCATCGACTTCGCCAACATCTTCTTCACCCTGAAGGGCCCGCATCTCGGCACCCTGGCCGACGCGCAGAAGGCCGGCGCGGTGACGATCAATGTCGGCCTGTTCCTCAACGCCGTGATCCAGTTCCTGATCGTGGGCCTGGTGATCTTCTGGGTGGTGAAGCTGCTCACCCGCCTGCACGTGCGCGAGGACGCCAAGCCCCTGCCGACCGCCACCGAGACGCTGCTCGGCGAGATACGCGACCTGCTCGCCGTCCGCCCGGCGGTCGCCGAACCGGCGCCCGCCGCACCGGTGGTCACGCCGCGCTGATCACGATCTTGCCGAAGTGGCTGCCGCCCTTGAGGTGATGCAGCGCCGCCGGCACCTCGTCGAAGCCGAAGCTGCGGTCGATCACCGGGCGCAGCGACAGCGTCGCGATCGCCCGGTTCATCGCCTCGAACATCGCGCGCGATCCCACCAGGATGCCGCGCAGCGACAGCCGCCGGAACAGGATCGCGGAAGGATCGATCTCGGCGCGGCCGGTCAGCACGCCGATGATCGCGACCTGCCCGCCCGCCCGCGCCGCCTGCATCTAGCGTGCCAGCGTGCCGGCACCGCCGACCTCGACCACCTGGTCGACCCCGCCCTTGCCGGTCAGGCGGCGCACCGCGTCCTGCCACTCGGGGTCGCGGACGTAGTTGATCGTCTCGGCGGCACCCAGCGCGCGGGCCCGCTCGAGCTTGGCGTCGCTCGAGGAGGTGCAGATCACCCTGGCCCCCATGCCGCGGGCGAACTGCAGCGCGAACATCGACACCCCGCCGGTGCCCTGCACCAGCACCGTGCTGCCGGCGGCGATGCGCCCGAATCCGACCAGGGCGTGCCAGGCGGTCAGCGCCGCGCAGGGCAGGGTGGCCGCCTCCTCGAACGAGTACGCCGCCGGCACCGCCACCGCGCCGCGCTCGTTGAGCAGCGCGTACTCCGACAGCACGCCGGCGATGGCACCGCCGCGCGCGGTGCCGGCGCCGAGGTGGGAGAGCTCGCCGTCCTCCCAGTCGGCGAAGAAGCAGCCGGCGACCCGGTCGCCGGGCCTGAAGCGGCGCACCGCGGCGCCGACCGCGACCACCTCTCCGGCACCGTCGGACAGCGGCACCAGGTCCGGCGGCGTCGGCGAGCCGTAGCGGCCTTCGGCCAGCATCAGGTCGCGATAGTTCAGCGAGAAGGCCCGCATGCGCACCAGCATCTCGTGCGGGCCGGGCTCCGGTTGCGGCGCCTGGAACTGCCGCACGGAGTCGACGCTGTTCCCGGTGATACGATACTGCTTCATCCCGTCATGCCCCATGCTCGGCATCCTCCATCGCGAAGGATCAAGGCCTTGTTGCACCCG
>CAXTNB010000429.1:0-2635 GCA_964245385.1 uncultured Acetobacteraceae bacterium
AGCGTCAGGGCCGGGAGCGCCACGGCGGGGAGCGCCAGAACTACGAACGGCAGAACTACGAACGGCAGAACTACGAACGCCGCCCGAACGTCGAGCGCCCGAACGTCGAACGCCCGAACGTCGAACGCCAGAACGTCGAGCACCAGACGGCGGAAGGGCAGGGCGGCGAGGCGTCTTCCGAGCGGCAGGATCGGCAGGGTCTCCAGCCTCAGGGTGTCCAGCCCCAGGCAGTGCAGCCCGGGGGGGCGCCGAGCGAGGCCGTCGAGGCGCAGTCGGCGGCCGCGCCGACGGTCGAACGCGCGGCACCCGAGAAGCCCGCCGGCGAGCCGCGTCGCGAGCGCGCGCCGCGCCAGCCGCGCGAGCGGGCACCCGTCGCGGCGGCGCCGGTCGCGGCCGCGCCGGCCGCGGAGGCGGCGCAGCCGGAGAGCGAGTTGAGCGGCGTCGTCAGCTGACGGGCCGCTGCCGGCCAACCCGCCGTCGGCCGGTCCTCCCGGCTTGGCCGGGTCGATCAGCAGCCGGCTGCGCGGCAGGGCCTCGGGACATTCCTGCTGCAGGAACAGCAGCATCCGCTCACGTACCTCGCACCGCAGATCCCAGGTCTGCGGTGCGTTGCGCGCGCTGACCAGCATGCGGATCTGCACCGTGTGCTCGGTCGCGTCGCTCACCTGCAGGTTGACCACCTTGCCGTCCCACAGCGGGCTGTCCTTGACGATCTCGAGCAGCTTGGCGCGCATCAGCTCCACCGGGACGCGGTAGTCGAGCAGGAAGAACACCGAGCCGATCAGCGAGGCGGAGTTGTGCGTCCAGTTCTGGAACGGCTTCTCCAGGAAATACGAGATCGGCAGGATCATGCGCCGCCAGTCCCAGAGCCGGACCACGACGTAGGTCGAGGTGATCTCCTCGATCCAGCCCCACTCGCCCTCGACGATGACCGCGTCCTCCATGCGGATCGGCTGGGTGATGGCGATCTGCACCCCGGCGATCAGGTTGGTCAGCAGCGGACGCGCCGCGAGGCCCACGATCAGCGAGGCGGCGCCGGCGGAGGCGAACAGGCTGACGCCGTACTGCCGCACCGGGGCGAAGGTCATCAGCGCCGCCGAGACGGTGACCGTGAAGATCAGGATGTCGGCGGCGCGGCGCAGGATGCCGACCTGGGTGATGTGCTTGCGGGCGAGGAGGTTGTCCTCCTCCCCGGTCTTGAACCGCGACAGGTAGCCGTCGCTCAGGATGCGGACCGCGGTGCCCGCACCCCAGCCGAGCAGCAGCACCAGCGCCACCAGCAGCGCCTGCGCCGCCGCCGAGAACCAGGCATCGGGCAGGCCCGCCGCCGGCAGCGCGGAACCCACCGCGACGATGACGATGAAGCCGCGCATCGGCCGGCGCATGCCGCGTGCGAACAGCCGCACGAAGGCGCCGCGCTCGCCGGGGAAGCGCAGGAACAGGCTGGTGATCACCCGGCTCAGCAGCAGCGCCAGCACCGCCACCACCAGCAGCACGATGGCCGAGGCCAGCAGCGGCGGCGCCCAGGTCAGCCACTGCCGGAAGTCCACGATGAAGGTCAGCAGGTGATCGTGCATCGACGCACTGGTACAGCCGTCCGGGTGCCGTGCAAACCGGCCAGCCGCGGTTGACTCGCCCCTGGGCTGCCGATATCTCACCGCCTCCCGGCGCGACGCATCCGTGCGGCGGCGTAGCTCAGCGGTAGAGCAGGGGAATCATAATCCCTTGGTCGGCGGTTCAAATCCGTCCGCCGCTACCATCGCGCCGGGCACCACCGATCGCCCGGCAACCCCGATCCGGCGCGAACCGTCCGACCCCGCCCGCGTTGTGCCGGCAGGGGAGATCAGCGCATGTCCAGGACCAGGCCCTCGATTTGGCACAGCATCGTCGGCATCGGATTCGCCGCCGCCGGCATCAGCAAGCTGGTCGCCCTGGAGCCGCAGGAGAAGCTGTTCCAGAGCTGGGGCTGGAGCCGCCAGGACATGCAGACCATCGGCGCCTCCGAGCTGCTCGGCGCCGCCCTGATCATGACCGGCTCGACGCAGCGGCTCGGCGCGGCCCTGTTGTCGGCCTCGTCGCTGTGCATCTTCACCACCGAGCTGCGTCACGGCGACGACGCGCTGGTGACGCCGCGGCTGGGCATGCTCGCCGCCGCGCTGACCGGGTTCTGGCGCCGCGCCGGCTGAGCCGCGATCAGCCGGCGCCGTCGCGCAGCCGCAGGCGGATCACGCCGCGCGCGGCCTCCGGCTCGACCGCGCGACCCTTGCGCAGGATGTCGATGCGACCCTCGCGTGACAGCGTGAAGGCGACGGTGCGCACGCGCTGCATCAGGCCCTGCCACTCCGGGGCGAGGGCGCGGGCGACCTCGCTCGGACAGATCGACTTGTCGGCGCCGCGCGCGATCACCTGACGCAGCAGCTCGTCGCGGATCCGGCCGTCCTGGATGGTCATCCGCGGCTACTGCACCCGTCGGCGATCTGCCGCAACGTCGTCGTCACGTCGGACGCGGTGGCGGCGGGGGCGAACCACGATCCCGCGCCGCCGTCGCAGCCGGCCTGCAGCAGGCGACGATGCTGCAGCTCGGTCTCGATGCCCTCGGCCAGCCAGAGCAGTCCCAGCGCGTGCGCGCTCAGGC
>CAXTNB010000430.1:0-1819 GCA_964245385.1 uncultured Acetobacteraceae bacterium
CCGGCCATGTCGAGCGGCGGGACTGGACCCCGCAGCACGCGGTCGGCCCACGGATCGTGCTGCTGCACGGGCTGGCGGCCGACGTGCAGAGCTGGGCGGTGCTGGCGGGAGCGCTGGTGCGCGCCGGACGGCCGGTGACCGCGATCGACCTGCCCGGCCACGGCGGCACCGAGCTGGAGGCGCCGGACCTCGATGGCGTCGCGGCACCGGTGGCGGCATTCCTGGGTGCGCTGGGAGGCGAGCCGGTCGAGCTGGTCGGGCATTCGCTTGGCGGCGCGGTGGCCGCGCCAGCGGCGGGCTGCAGCACCTGCTGCGTCGGCTGGCGGTGCGGCCCGCGGCCCTGACCGCGGCACAGCTCGAGGCGCTGGCGGGCGAGCTGTCGCGCGGGCGGCTGGTCGGGCTCGCCGACATGCTGGTCGACGAGGCCGGGCAGCAGGTCGACATCACCGGCGACCTGCGGGCGCTGTCGATGCCGTCGCGCCTGGTCTGGGGCCTGCAGGACCGCATCATCCCCTGGACCCAGGTGCGCCAGGCCGGCAGCCGCACCGCCATCCACCTGATCGACGACGCCGGCCACGTGCCGCACTGGGACCAGCCGGCCGAGGTCGCAGCCCTGTTCGACTGAACCTTCTCAACGAGAAACCGAGAACCGGAGGACACCGTGAGCAACGATCGACCGATCATCCAGCCGACCCGACGGCACGTGCTGGGCGGCCTCGGCGCCGCCGCCGCCGCCGCGGGCGGGGTGCAGCTGGCGCAGTTCGCGCTCGGCAGCGAGCCGGCGCGGGCGCAGAGCCAGGCCAAGCCGGTGAAGCTCGCCGTGGTGGCGCAGCAGATGTCGGCGCAGTCGGACCAGCGCAGCTGGAGCGGGTTCCAGCAGTGGCTGAAGAAGACCGGCTTCGACAAGAGCTGGCAGGTCGAGATGACCGACGCCAAGGGCGATCCCGGCGCGCTGGTCAGCCAGATCGAGAACGCCATCACCGCGAAGTCCGACGCGATCCTGGTCATGTATGGCACCCTGACCGCGGCGCACAGCGCGCTCGACGACCTCGCCCGCTCGAAGATCCCGTTCTTCAGCCTCGACAGCGGCTGGCAGTCGCCGGCGATCGCCGACATCACCAGCAACAACTGGGTGATGGGCGGCCAGTACAGCCAGTACATGGTCGACCGGCTGCTCGGCGAGGGCAAGCAGAAGGCCAACATCTGCGCGGTGATCGCCAACTTCCATCACGGCACGCGCAAGCGCGGCAAGGTGATGCGCGCGGTGCTGACCGAGAACGAGTGGATCGGCCTGGAGGCGGAGCGGGTGATCCAGTACTCGGGCTTCTACGAGACGACGCAGAACGTGGTGAACGACTGGCTCGCCCGCTACGGCAACGATCTCGACGCGATCTGGTGCCCGTGGGACGAGCCCGGCATGGCGGCCGCCGAGGTGATCAAGTCGCGCAACATGCAGGACCGGATCTTCGTGGTCTCGGCCGACGGCGCCTCGACGGCGCTGGATCGCATGCGCGACCCCGCCTACCCGCTCAAGGCCACGACCGCGCAGGCGTTCGAGATCTGGGGCGCCTATACCGGCTGGCTGATCAACGAGATCGTCGGCAAGGGACGGCCGTCGAAGGAGGTGGTGCCGGTGCCGACCGTCGAGTTCCCGGCACCGCTGCTGGTGAGCGGGGTCAACCTGCCGCCCGCCGGCACGCCGACCTACGAGGCGACCGACCTGTACTACATCTACCGCGACCGCGCCCTCTCGGGCATGAAGGCCTGAGCGGCGTCGCGGGGGGGGGCCCCCCCCCCCCCCCGGGCCCCGGCCCCCCCC
>CAXTNB010000430.1:1829-2634 GCA_964245385.1 uncultured Acetobacteraceae bacterium
GCGCGCTCCCGCCCGCGGCCCGGCGCGCGCCATGACCGACGATCCGCTGCTGCAGGCCCAGGCGATCGGCAAGAGCTTCGGGGCGACCGCGGCGCTGGCCGACGTCGGGCTGAGGCTGCACGCCGGCGAGATGCTGGCCCTGGTCGGCGCCAACGGTGCCGGCAAGTCGACGCTGGTGAAGATCGTCTGCGGCGCGGTGCTGCCGGATACCGGCACGCTGCAGGTCGGCGGGCGCGCGGTGCGGTTCCGCAGCGTCGCCGAGGCGCTCGCCGCCGGCATCGCGGTGGCGCATCAGCAGGTTTCGATCATCCGGCCGCTGAGCGGTGCCGAGAACATCATGCTCGGGCGCGAGCCGCGGCGCGGCGGACTGATCCACGACCGCACGCTGATCCAGCGTGCCCAGCAGCTGGCAGACCGCTTCGGCGTACGCATCGACCTCGCGCGCGAGTGCGACACGCTGAGCCTCGGCGAGCTGAAGATCCTCGACATCCTCAAGGCGCTCGCCACCGGCCCGCGCATCCTGATCCTGGACGAGCCGACCGCGTCGCTGACGCTGGCCGAGACGCAGCGGCTGTTCGCCTTCCTCGCCGACCTGAAGCGGCAGGGCCTCGGCATCCTGTTCATCTCGCACCACCTCAACGAGGTGTTCGCGCAGTGCGACCGCATCCTGGTGCTGAAGGACGGCCGCGCGGTGCACGAGGGCGCGGTCGCCGACGTCACGCTCAAGCAGGTGGTGCAGCTGATGGTCGGGCGCGCCATCGAGGCCACCGACTGGGCCAGCCACGCCGCCACCGGCGACGACGCG
>CAXTNB010000431.1:0-444 GCA_964245385.1 uncultured Acetobacteraceae bacterium
GGAGATGCTGTTCCGCGACCCGCGGCTGGCCGCCCTCCGTCTCGCGCCCTGCTTCGCCGCCCGGGTGCCGCCGGAGCGGCTGCGCGCCGCGGCGGCGGCGCTGGAGCGGCAGGGCGGCTCGCTGCTGGACATCGCGCCCACCCGCGACGGCTTCATGGTGCACCTGGCACTCGCCGACGTGCCCACCAGGATCAGGCTCGACGGCCGCGGCAGGATCGCGGCGCTGCTGTTCCTGGGCATGGTGCCGCGCGCGTCGCTGGACACGCTGGCGCAGCGGCTGCAGGCGCTGCCGGGACGGGTCTCGCTGCTGGCGCTGCGCAACGGCAGGCCGCGCGTCGCCTATCGCGCCGACCTGCCGCTCGCGGTCGGCTCGGCCTTCAAGCTGGTGGTGCTGCGCGGCGTGCTCGACGCGATCGAGCCGCACCACCTGGTCCCAGGCCAGCC
>CAXTNB010000431.1:454-2627 GCA_964245385.1 uncultured Acetobacteraceae bacterium
CTGGGACCAGGTGGTGCGGCTGGATCCGGCCTGGCGTTCGCTGCCGTCCGGCTTCCTGCAGACATGGCCGGACGAGACGCCGCTGACCGTCGCCACGCTCGTCAACGCGATGATCTCGGCGAGCGACAACACCGCCGCCGACGCGCTGATCCACCTGGTCGGGCGGGACGCGCTCGACAGGCTCAGCCCGCGCAACGCGCCGTTCCTGACCACGCGGGCGCTGTTCACGCTGAAGAACCGGGAACCGGAGGACGGCGCGCAGGGCTGGCTCGACCTGCCGATGCCGGCCAGGCGGGCGCTGCTCGACCGCGTGGCCAAGGCACCGCTGCCCGAGGCGGCGACGCTGCGCGACCGTCCGGGCAGCGCGCCGGAGTGGTACATGAGCGTGCGTGAGCTGTGCGGGCTGCTCGCCGAACTCAAGGATGCGGGCGCCTTCCGGATCAATCCGGGACCGGCGGTGGCGTCGGACTGGAGGACGGTCGCCTTCAAGGGCGGCGTGGAGCCCGGCGTGCTCAACCTGTCGATCTACGCCGTGGCACCGGACGGCCACACCGCCTGCGTCGCGGCGAGCTGGAACGACACGCAGGAGCTGGACCCGGCACGCCTGCTGGGCCCGGTATCGGGCATGCTGCACGCCCTCGCCCGCAGCGACGCGCCGGACTAGACCCCCGGTGCGCGCCACGCCCGGCAGCGGGCGGTCGACCACGGCGGGTTCTCATGCCGGTCGGCATGCCACGGGGGATCCATGACGGGCACGCGCAGCTGGGCCGGGGATGCGGTCTTCTACCACCTCTACCCGCTGGGATGCCTCGGCGCGCCGAGGCGGAGCGCGGACCAGGCAGGGATCTCGCACCGCCTGCGCGACCTGCACGACTGGCTCGACTACCTGCAGGAGCTCGGCGTCGACGCGCTGCTGCTCGGCCCGGTGCTGCACGCCTCGACGCACGGCTACGACGTCGCCGACTACCTCGTCGTCGATCGCCGCCTCGGCGACGCCGAAGACCTCGCCGCCCTCGGCCGCGCCCTGCATCGCCGCGGCATGCGCCTGGTGCTGGACGCCGTGTTCCATCACACCGGGCGGGAGTTCCCGGCCTTCCGCGACCTGCTCGGCCGCGGCGAGGGCTCGGCCTGTCGCGACTGGTATCACCTCGACTTCTCGCGACGCAGCCCGCTCGGCGACCCGTTCCACTACGAGGGCTGGGCCGGACACTACGACCTGGTCAGGCTCGAGCTGCGCAACCCCGAGGTGCGGCGTCACCTGTTCGACGCCGTGAGCTCCTGGATCGAGCGCTTCGACATCGACGGCCTGCGCCTCGACGCCGCCGACCGGCTCGACCCCGAGTTCAGGCGCGACCTCGTCGCCCATTGCGCGGCGCGCAAGCCCGGCTTCTGGCTGATGGGCGAGGTGGTGCACGGCGACTACCGGCAGTGGGCCGGCCCGGGCGGCCTCGGCTCGACCACCAACTACGAGGCGTACAAGGGGCTGTGGTCGAGCCACAACGACGCGAACTACTTCGAGATCGCCCACACGCTGAACCGGCAGTTCGGCGCCGGCGGGATCTATCGCGGCCTCGAGCTGTACAACTTCGCCGACAACCACGACGTCGACCGCGTCGCGAGCACGCTCGCGATCCCCGCGCACCTCTACCCGCTGCACATCCTGCTGCTGACCATGCCCGGCATCCCGTCGCTGTACTACGGCAGCGAGTGGGGGATGGCGGGCAGGCGGACGGCCGACTCGGACGCGGCGCTGCGCCCCGCGACCTGCCCCGCGGCGATGCGCGCCCACGCGCCGCATCCCGACCTGCAGCCTGTCGTCAGGCACCTGATCTCGATCCGGCGTCGGCACGGGGCGCTGCGCGGCGGCGACTACGCGCAGCTCCACCTCGCCCACGAGCAGTTCGCCTACCTGCGCGGCCACGGTCCGGGCGCGGTCGTGGTCGCGGTCAACGCCGCCGCGTCGAACGTTGACGTCGCGCTCGAGCTGCCCGGCATCAGGCAGGGCCGGCTCGCCGACCTGCTGAACCCGGGCGCCGTGTTCGCGGTGTCGGCAGGACGCTGCACCCTGCCCCTGCCGCCGCGCTGGGGCCGGATCCTGTCGGCCCCCGCCCTCGGTTCATAATGTAGAGGATTTCGAAGGCTCCCGCGTCGTTGGGGTGCGAGGGGCGGCGGC
>CAXTNB010000432.1:0-2625 GCA_964245385.1 uncultured Acetobacteraceae bacterium
GTCGTGGCCAGCGTCCCGAACACCCACGGATCGCCCGCCTCGCCGGCGCCCAGCAGTGCGGCGGCGACCCCGCCCGGTCCGGGCAGCAGCGCCACCTCGCCGGGCCGGGCGCGGTAGCCGGTCTGCGTCACCCAGGCCGCGGCACCCAGCGCCGCGGCGCGCGCGGCCAGCGACTCGGGCGTGACCAGATGCACGGGGCGGGCGTCGCCCGCGTCGTGGGCGGCGAGGCAGTCCAGGGCGCGATCGAACAAGTCGGTGTCTCCTGGGCGGGATGGCAGGTGGCCGCGCCGCCGTCGCGTGACGCCCCCTTGCCTTCAGGACGGCGCGGCCCGACCATATGTTGCATGCCGGGCGCTCCCAATCGGGCTCCAAGCCCATTCAGCCCGCACCGCGTCAAGGCGGTGCTGGGCCCGACCAACACCGGCAAGACGCACCTGGCCATCGAGCGCTTGCTGGCGCACGGCTCGGGCATCATCGGGTTTCCGCTGCGCCTGCTGGCGCGCGAGAACTACGACCGCATGGTCGCCGCCAAGGGCGCGCGCCAGGTGGCGCTGATCACCGGCGAGGAGAAGATCGTGCCGCCGGAGGCGCGCTACTTCTCCTGCACGGTGGAGGCGATGCCGCTCGACCGCAGCGCCGAGTTCGTCGCCGTCGACGAGATCCAGCTCTGCGCCGATCCGGATCGCGGCCACGTGTTCACCGAGCGCCTGCTGCACGCGCGCGGCCTGGTCGAGACCGTGTTCCTGGGCGCCGAGACGATCCGGCCGCTGCTGTCGCGGCTGGTGCCGGGGATCGCCATCGAGACCCGGCCAAGGCTGTCGCAGCTCAGCTATACCGGTGGCGCCAAGCTCACCAGGCTGCCGCCGCGCTCGGCGGTGGTGGCGTTCTCCGCCGCCGAGGTCTACGCCATCGCCGAGCTGATCCGACGCCGGCGCGGCGGCTGCGCGGTGGTGATGGGACGGCTGTCGCCGCGCACCCGCAACGCCCAGGTGGCGCTGTATCAGGACCACGAGGTCGACTACCTGGTCGCGACGGACGCGATCGGCATGGGGCTGAACATGGACGTCAACCATGTCGGCTTCGCCGGCCTGTCCAAGTTCGACGGCTCGCGGCCGCGCCGCCTGAGCGCGCCGGAGGTGGCGCAGATCGCCGGGCGCGCCGGGCGCGGCATGCGCGACGGCAGCTTCGGCACCACGGCGAACTGCCCCGAGCTGCCGGAGGAGCTGGTGGAGGCGGTGGAGGCGCACCGCTTCGATCCGCTGGAGCAGATCTTCTGGCGCAACAGCGACCTCGACCTCTCGGCGCCCGACGCGCTGCTGGCCAGCCTGCTGGTGGCGCCGCCGCGCTCCGGCCTGATCGCCGGCAACGAGGCGTCGGACCTGCAGACGCTGGACCAGCTCTGCCGCGAGGCCGAGATACGCGCCCTCGCGCGCGGGCGCGCTGCCACCCGGCTGCTGTGGGAAGCCTGCCAGATCCCGGACTTCCGCAAGCTCGGCGACGACAGCCACACCAGGCTGTGCGCGCGCGTGTTCACCCAGGTGGTGCGAAGCGGCAGGCTGCAGTCGGACTGGATGGCGACGCAGATCAACGGGCTGGCGCGCGCCGAGGGCGACATCGACACGCTGATGCAGCGGCTCTCCGGGGTGCGGGTCTGCTCCTACATCGCCGCGCGGCCGGACTGGCTCGACGACGCGACGCACTGGCAGGCGCGGGCGCGCGAGGTCGAGGATCTGCTCTCCGACGCGCTGCACGAGCGCCTGACCGCGCGCTTCGTCGATCGACGCGCCGCCCTGCTGATACGCCGGCTGGACGACGCCGACGGCCAGGAGATGCTGTCGGCGGTCACCGCACCCGGCGAGGTGGTGGTGGAGGGGCACTCGGTCGGCCACGTCGCCGGCTTCCTGTTCCTGCCCGATCCGCTGGCGGAAGGTGCCGAACGCCGGCTGGTGCTGCGCGCGGCGCGCCGGGCGCTGCGCGAGGAGATGCCGCGCCGGGTGCAGGCGATGACCGCCGCCGCCGACGCCGCCTTCGCCATCACCGAGGACGGGCGGCGGCTGAGCTGGGACGGCGCCCCGGTCGCCCGGCTGCGGCCCGGGCCGGGCCTGCTGCGGCCGATGGTCGAGGTGCTGGACAGCGAGTTCCTCGACGGGTCGCAGCGCGAGCGGGTGCGGGCACGCCGGCAGGCCTGGCTCGACGCCCGCATCCGCGCCACGCTGGCGCCGCTGTTCGAGGCCGAGCGGCTGGCGCAGGCCGACCCGGCGCTGCGCGGGCCGCTGCACCGGCTGCTCGAGGAGGGCGGCCTGGTGATCGGCGCGGCACTCGAGCCGTCCGAGACGGCGCCGCCGGCGCTGCGCCTGGGGCTGAAACGGATCGGCGTGCGCGCCGGACGCCACGCGCTGTTCATGCCGGCCCTGCTGAAGCCGCATCCGGCGGCGCTGCGCGCGGTGCTGCTGGCGGTGCGCGCCGGCGTCGCGGTGCCGAAGCTGCCGCCGGCGGGCGCGGTCAGCGTGCCGCGCCCGGTGCCGCACGAGGTGCCGCACGAGGTGCCGCACGAACCGGGGCATGACGAGCGCCTGCTGGCACGACTGGGCTGGGTCGCGGCCGGACCGGTCTGGCTGCGGCTCG
>CAXTNB010000433.1:0-2592 GCA_964245385.1 uncultured Acetobacteraceae bacterium
TGCATTTCTGTGGCGGCATCGGCAACGCCGACCCGAAGCTCATCGCAATGCGGCGATACCTGGACATCCTCCGTCAACCGGTGGAGCGATGATCCCAGCCAGCCGTTCCCTGAAATCTGTCATGCGCCGCCCTGCGACCAGACGGTGAAGTGACTGGGCCGGATCGCCGTCCCGCTCCGGCCGGCTCGTCAGAGCGGCGCCAGAATGCCGCCGAGCGCGGTCAGCGCCTGGATGCCGGGCAGCGTCTTTCCTTCCAGCCATTCGAGGAAGGCGCCGCCGGCGGTCGAGACGTAGGAGAACTGGTCCAGCACGCCGGCGTGACGCAGGGCCGAGACGGTGTCGCCGCCGCCGGCGACCGAGCGCAAGCCGCCGGCCAGGGTGAGGTCGGCGACGATGCGCGCCAGCGCGGTGGTGCCGGCATCGAACGGCGGCGTCTCGAAGGCGCCCATCGGGCCGTTCCAGACCAGCGTCTTCAGGGTCGCGAGATGCCGGCCCAGCAGCTCGACCGTGCGCGGCCCGCAATCCAGGATCATCGTGTCCGCCGGCACCTGCTCGACCGGCACCACCTGCGAGGCGGCGTGCGCCCTGAACTCGGCGGCGACCACCGCGTCGACCGGCAGCAGCAGCTGGCAGCCGCGCGCCTCCGCCTCGGCCATGATCGCGCGCGCCGTGTCGTGCATCTGCGGCTACTGCAGCGAGCGGCCGACCTCGAGCACGCGCGCGGCGAGGAAGGTGTTGGCCATCGCGCCGCCGACGATAAGCACGTCGACACGGCCCAGCATGTTGCCGATCAGGTCCAGCTTGGTGGAGATCTTGGCACCGCCGACGATGGCGCCCACCGGCCGCTCCGGATGTTCGAGCGCCAGCGTGAGCGCGCTGAGCTCGGCCTGCATCAGCCGGCCGGCATGGGCGGGAAGGTGGCGCGCCACCCCCTCGGTGCTGGCATGCGCCCGGTGCGCCGCGGAGAACGCGTCGTTGACGTAGATGTCGGCGAGCGCCGCGAGGCCGGCGGCCATCTCCGGATCGTTGCTCTCCTCGCCCGGATGGTAGCGGGTGTTCTCCAGCACCAGCACCTCGCCGTCGCGGAGTGCCGCCACCGCCGCGTGCGCCTCGGGCCCCAGGCAGTCGGCGGCGAAGTGCACCGGATGGCCGAGCACCTGCACCAGCGCCTCGCGCACCGGGGCCAGCGACATCTCCGGCACCCGCTTGCCGCGGGGACGGTCGAAATGGCTGACCACGATCACGCGGGCTCCCTTGTCGGCGAGCTCGCGTATCGTCGGCGTGAGCCGCTGCAGACGGGTCAGGTCGGTGATCCTGCCGTCGCGCAGCGGCACGTTGAGGTCGGCGCGCAGCAGCACGCGCTTGCCGGCGCAGTCGAGCGCGTCGATGGTGCGGAACGACGCGCCCTTGGCTTCGACCGGATCGGACATCACAGGCTGCCGAACACCGCGGCGGTGTCCGCCATGCGGTTCGAGAAGCCCCACTCGTTGTCGTACCAGCCGCACACCCGCACCAGCTTGCCGCCGTCGATCAGGGCGGTCTGGGTGGCGTCGAACGAGCACGACGCGATGACGTGGTTGAAGTCGCTGCTGACCAGCGGATCGGTGCTGTAGACCACGATCCCCTTCAGCGGACCCTCGGACGCCGCCTTGAAGGTCTCGTTCACCGCCGCCACGCTGGCCGGCACCGTGCGCGGCACGAAGTCGAGCGAGACCAGGGACACGTTCGCGGTCGGCACGCGGATCGCGGTGCCGTCCAGCTTGCCCTTGAGCTGCGGCAGCACCAGGCCGACCGCGCGCGCGGCACCGGTGCTGGTCGGGATCATGTTCAGCGCCGCGGCGCGCGCGCGGTGCAGGTCCTTGTGCAGGGTGTCCACGGTGCGCTGGTCGCCGGTGTAGCTGTGTATGGTGACCATGTAGCCGCGCTCGATGCCGAACGCGTCGTCCAGCACCTTGGCCATCGGGGCGAGGCAGTTGGTGGTGCAGGACGCGTTCGAGATCACGGTCATGTCGCCGGTGATGACCTGGTGGTTGACGCCGTAGACGATGGTGGCGTCGACGCCGTCGGCCGGTGCCGACACCAGCACCTTGCGCGCGCCGGCGGTGATCAGCTGGGCGGCGGCTTCCTTCTTGGTGAACAGCCCGGTGCACTCCATCGCCACGTCGACGCCCTGGTACGGCACCTTGGACGGGTCGCGCTCGGCCGACACGCGGATCGGCCCCCAGGTCCGGCCGCCGTGCCGGATGGTGATGCTGTCGCCCTCCACCACCACCTCGCCCGGAAAGCGCCCGTGCACGCTGTCGTAGCGGAACAGATGCGCGTTGGCCTCCACGCTGCCGAGGTCGTTGATCGCCACCGGCTCCACGTCGGTGCGGCCGCTCTGCACCATTGCGCGCAACACCAGGCGACCGATCCGGCCGAACCCGTTGATCGCGACCTTGACTGCCATGTCCTCTCTGTCTCCTCGTCGTCTTCCCGCGGACGCGCTCGACCGCGAACCGCACCGATCATCATATAGGTATCTGTCGAAAGCCGCGCCGGCTGTCCATAGCAACATCCGGCAATGCCGGCGAAGACCGTAGGCCTTTACAA
>CAXTNB010000434.1:0-2579 GCA_964245385.1 uncultured Acetobacteraceae bacterium
TCACGCGCTCCGTTGCAGGCTGGCCTCGAACCATTCGTGGCTGAGGGCGTGGACGAGGCGGTCGATGTCGTCGTCGCTGTGCAGCGGCGAGGGGGTGATGCGCAGGCGCTCGGTGCCGCGCGGCACGGTGGGGTAGTTGATCGGCTGCACGTAGATGCCGTGCCGCGCCAGCAGCCGGTCGCTGAGCAGGCGGCACTGCACCGCGTCGCCGACGATCACCGGCACGATGTGCGACGGGTTGGCCAGGTGCGGCACCCCCTCGGCGTCGAGCAGGCGGCGCACGCGGGCCACCCGCTCGGCGTGGCGGGCGCGCAGCGCGTCGGCCTGGCGCAGGGTGCGTATGCTGGCCAGGGCGCCGGCCGCCACCGCCGGCGGGGTGGCGGTGGTGAAGATGTAGCCCGAGGCGAACGAGCGCACGAAGTCGCACAGCAGGCCGGAGGCGGCGATGTAGCCGCCGACCACGCCGAACGCCTTGGCCAGCGTGCCCTCGATCACCGTCAGCCGGTGGGCGACGCCGTCGCGCGCGGCGATGCCCGCCCCCTCGGGGCCATACAGCCCGACCGCGTGCACCTCGTCGAGGTAGGTCATCGCGCCGTGCGCCTCGGCCACGTCGCACAACTCGGCGATCGGGGCGACGTCGCCGTCCATCGAGTAGACGCTCTCGAACGCCACCAGCTTGGGCACCTCGCGCGGCAGCGCCGCCAGCCGCCGCTCCAGGTCGGCCGGGTCGTTGTGCTGGAAGATCTGCCGCTCGGCGCGGCTGTGCCGGATGCCCTCGATCATCGAGGCGTGGTTGCCCGCGTCCGACAGCACCACGCAGCGCGGCAGGCTCGCCGCCAGCGTGCCCAGCGTGGTCCAGTTCGACATGTAGCCCGAGCCGAACAGCAGCGCCGCCTGCTTGCCGTGCAGATCCGCCAGCTCCGCCTCCAGCGCCACGTGCACCGTCGACGTGCCGGCGATGTTGCGGGTGCCGCCGGCACCGGCGCCGAAGCGGTCCAGCGCCTCGTGCATCGCCCCCAGCACCGCCGGATGCTGGCCCATGCCCAGGTAGTCGTTCGAGCACCACACCGTCACCTCGCGCGGCGCCGGCACCCCCTCCTCGTTGCGGCCCAGCGGCACCGCGCCGTGCAGGCTCGCCCGCGGGAACGACCCCGCCTGACGCTCCAGCTCGGCAAACACCCGGTAGTTGCCCTCCCGACGCAGACCGTCGAGCTTCCACTGGAAGAACGCCTCGTAGTCCATCTCGAACTCCTCCCGGAATAGTGCCGCGTCGTCTAGGCCGCTTCCAAGCAGGCCGCGTCGCGCCCGCCCGCGCAGGCATCGAACGCCGCCTTCAGCCGCACGCCGTCGATCGCGTGCCCGATCGCCACCACGCGCGGCGCCTCGTCGTGCTGCGGCGCGAACGCGGCCATGCTGCCGCGGCCGCCGGCCACGTCGAAGCGGATCCAGCCGCCCTGCGAGCGCGCGATGCCCTTCAGCCGCTCGACCTGGCCGTAGCCGCCGGCGCAGACGTGGTCGAGCAGCTCTGCCAGCAGCGCGGGCTCGCATCCGTGCGTCAGCGTGTCGCTCCACGAGCTGAAGCCGAGCGCCTCGTCGTGCGCGTGATCGCCGTGCGCCTGCGCGTGATCATGCGCGTGATTGTGATCGTGATCGTGCGCGTGGTCATGCCGGCGCTGCCCCTCATGCTGCGGCGCGTGGTCGTGATCATGGTGCGGCGCCGGCTCGTGCGTCACCGGTGCGGCGATGCCGTAGGTCGACTGCATCATCCTTGCCGACGGGTTGAGCGTGCGCACCGTGCTCTCGATCATGCGCAGCGCCGCCGGCGTCGCGAGATCGGTCTTGTTGATCACCAGCACCGTGGCGAGCCTCGCCTGCGCCTCGAAATGCGCGGTCATGCGGGCGTAGTCGCGCAGGAACGCCCCGGCATCGAGCAAGGTGGTGACGTGCAGCGAGCGCACCATCGGCTGCAGCTCGGGCTGCGACAGCACGCCCAGCAGCGAGGCGAGGTCGGCGACGCCGCTCGGCTCGATCAGCACCCGCTTCGGCGACCACTGCCCGACGATCGCCTTGAGCTGCGTCGCCAGGTCCTTCTTCAGCGAGCAGCAGATGCAGCCGTTCGGCAGCTCGACCACGTCCGCACCGCGCTCGCGCAGCAGCGAGCCGTCCACGCCGACCGAGGAGAAGTCGTTGACCAGCACCACGGTGCCGCTGTCGCGGCCGTAGCCGGCCATCGCGTTGCGCAGGAACGTGGTCTTGCCGGCGCCGAGGAAGCCGGCGACGACCTCGATGTCGAACGGCTTGACCTGCTTGCGCGACTTCAGGCTCCAGCCCCACAGCGCCGCCGCCGGCAGCGGCAGCATCAGCAGCCAGTGCTCCAGGATCGCGAGCCCCATCATCGCACTCAGGAAGCTGTAGCCGACGGCGTCGAACGTGGTGGCGTGCGCGGCCGTCGCCGCCTGCACCAGCCGCACCATGATCACCATCGAGACGGTGATCGAGACCGGGAACAGCAGGTTCATCGACTTCTTGGTCAGGAACGAGCGCAGGAACTGCAGGTGCTCGGGCAGGAACTCCTCGTT
>CAXTNB010000435.1:0-2574 GCA_964245385.1 uncultured Acetobacteraceae bacterium
GTTCCTCCGCGAGGAGCGCATGGCGGGGCGGTCGGTGCCGGGGACGAGCATCCAGCTCCTTATCCGGCGCGGCGGCTCGACCGCACGGACCCCGACCGACGGCGGCGGCGACATCCCGCCGCACGACGGCGGCGGCGCGGTGCACCTGTGCTTCGCCATCCCGCTCGGCGAGCTCGCCGCCTGGGAGGCGCACCTGCGCGAGCAGGACGTGGCGGTGGAGAGCCGCATCACCTGGCCGCGCGGCGGCACCAGCCTCTACCTGCGCGATCCCGACGACAGCCTGGTCGAGCTGGCGACGCCGGGGCTGTGGCCGAGCTGGTGAGGCTCAGGCGGTCCCGCCGACCGGAACCCGGAGGCGGGCGACCAGCACCGCGATCGGGCTGCTCGCGTCGGTCACGTGCAGCGGCGTGCAGCCGGCGGGATCGCCGTCGGACTGCGCCGGCAGCGCCTGCCGCCGGTCGGTGAACACGACGTCCGAGGCGCGCAGCCGGATCACGCCGGGCAGCCGCGCCATCAGGTTCAACGGCAGTGCCGCGCCGGCGAGCAGGGCGGCGCCGATCCCGGCGCGCTCGAACAGCACCACCGAGAAGCCGGGTGAGGCGGACGAGGCGTCGGGCGCGAGCATGTAGGGACCGCCGTACAGGCAGCCCTTGGAGATGATCACGCTGCCGGCCTCGTGCGGCACGCCGTCGACGCGCAGCCGCATGGTCTCGAACCCGTAGCGCGGCAGCTCGCGCAGGGTCTGCAGCACGTAGGCGCCGCGGCCGAACGCCCGCTTCACCCGGCGCGAGACGTGGTGCACCACGTGCGCGTCGAAGCCGATCCCGAGCATCTGCACGAACAGCCTGCTGCCCTCGTCGTTGCGCGAGATGCCCGGCCACAGCGTCACCACCCGGCCCGAGACCAGCATCGAGGCCACGTCGGCCGCCGCGCGTGGCAGCCCCAGCTCGTGCGCCAGCACGTTGGCGGTGCCGAGCGGGATGATGCCCAGCCTCGCCGCCGATCCGGCCATGCCGTCGGCGACCTCGGCGATGGTGCCGTCGCCGCCGGCGGCGACCAGCTGCGCCACCCCGCAGCACACCGCCTCGTGCGCGAGGCGGCGGGCGTGGCCGACCCCGCGTGTCTCGACCACCTCCAGCCTGACACCGTGCGCCACCAGCACGTCGAGCACGTGCCAGAGATGACGCACGCGTCGGCGGCCTGCGGTCGGATTGTAGATGACGAGCATCGCGGCGAGGGCACCCGCTGGCCGAATCGGAACACCGACTTCGCATCATGCCCGAGACGCGCGCGATCTTCGTGTGACGATCGCGCGTCGGCGTGCGTATTCAATCCGTCATGGAAACGTCATCACGGTGCAGCGCGGGGCCGCGTATAGGGCGCTGGCGGCACCTGCCGAACCTCCGTCAAGGCGACAGACCCATGGGCTCCGCCACTCTCGACCCGCGGCACACCCGCTACCGGACGGTGTTCATCTCCGACACCCACCTCGGCACCCGCGGATGCCGCTCGGACTTCCTGGCCGACTTCCTCGGCGCGATCTCCTGCGACACGCTCTACCTGATCGGCGACATCGTCGATGGCTGGCGGCTGAAGAAGTCCTGGTACTGGGACGCGCATCACGACGAGGTGCTGCGGCTGATCCTGCGCATGGCCCGCGGCGGCACCGACGTGGTCTACATCCCCGGCAACCACGACGAGATGTTTCGCGCCTGGCTGCCGATGCATCTCGAGATCGCCGGCATCCGGCTGTGCCGCGACGCGGTGCACGAGACCGCGGACGGCCGCCGCCTGCTGGTGATGCACGGCGACGCGTTCGACAGCGTGGTGCGCTACGCCAAGTTCCTCGCCCTGCTCGGCGACCGTGCCTACGCCGCGGCACTGGTGGTCAATCGCTGGTTCAACGCGCTGCGACGCCGGCTCGGGCTGCCCTACCGCTCGCTCTCGGCGTGGCTGAAACGGCAGGTGAAGGGTGCCGTGACGGCGATCGACCGTTTCGAGAACGCGATGGCCGCGGAAGCCCGCGGGCGCGGCCTCGACGGGGTGGTGTGCGGCCATATCCACCATGCCGAGATGCGCGACATCGAGGGCACGCTCTACGTCAATGACGGCGACTGGGTGAAGAGCTGCACCGCGCTGGTCGAGCACGGCGACGGGCGACTCGAGCTGATCGACTGGGCGGCGCGACGCCGGCTGTCGTTCGGTGCGGATCGCATCCCTCTCCCGCTCGCCGCGGCCTGACGCCCTGGTCGACGATGCCGGCCCGCGGCCGGGCGGTGCCGCGCCGCGGCGCATCCTGATCGTGTCGGACGCCTGGATGCCGCAGGTCAACGGCGTGGTGCGCACGCTCTCCACCGTGGCCGCCGAGCTGCGCGCGCTCGGCCACGCGGTCGAGGTGATCGGCCCGGACCGGTTCCGCACCCTGCCCTGCCCGACCTATCCCGACATCCGCCTGTCGCTGTTCCCCGGAGGTCGCCTGGGACGGCTGATCGAGGCGTTCCGTCCCGACGCGCTGCACGTCGCCACCGAAGGCCCGCTGGGTCTCGCCGCGCGACGCTGGGTGCTGCGTCGCGG
>CAXTNB010000436.1:0-2539 GCA_964245385.1 uncultured Acetobacteraceae bacterium
GAAGGCGGCGGGTCGGGAGAATGCCGCCTCCGGCGGCGGGGCGCCGAGTGCCGGAACCAAGCCGACGGCTTCCCGTTGCTGCTGAGGCGTCGGCGATCGGGCGGCTGCTTCGCCCGCGGGCGCTCGACCGCGAGCGGCACGGCGGGAAGTGCGAGGAGAGTGCCGCGTGGTCTACACCCCCTTGGCGATCGAGGAGTACGGGCTGATCGGCGACTGCAGCAGCTGCGCCCTGGTCGGGCGCAACGGCTCGATCGACTGGTTGTGCTGGCCGCGCTTCGACGGCGGCGCCTGCCTCGCCGCGCTGGTCGGCACAGAGGAGAACGGGCGCTGGCTGCTGGCACCCGACGAGGCGGCGCAGACGGCGCGCTGCTACCACGATGGCGGGATGGTGTTGCAGACCCTGTTCACGACGCAGGCCGGCGTCGTCTCGGTCACCGACTTCATGCCGATCAACAGCCCGACGCCGAGCATCGTGCGGATCGTCGAGGGGCGGCGCGGCCGGGTCGCGATGACCAGCAAGCTGCTGCTGCGCTTCGACTACGGCAACTCGATCCCCTGGGTGACACGGCTGCCGGACACGGCGAAGCC
This sequence comes from uncultured Acetobacteraceae bacterium, assembly GCA_964245385.1. GTDB lineage: Bacteria > Pseudomonadota > Alphaproteobacteria > Acetobacterales > Acetobacteraceae > Lichenicoccus. Next base: position 589 of record CAXTNB010000436.1, read on the forward strand.
GGGGGAGGCGGGCATCGTCGCCGTCGCCGGGCCGCACCTGGTGTGCCTGCGCACCGCCGTGCCGCTCGAGGGCGAGGAGATGGCGACCGTCGGCCGATGCACCGTCTCCGAGGGCGAGCGCGTCGCCTTCGTGCTCAGCTACGGCCCGTCGCACCTTCCGCCGCCCTCGCTGATCGAGGTCGACGCGGCACTGGCGCGGACCGACGCGTTCTGGACCGAGTGGTCCGGCCGCTGCGCCTATCAGGGCCCCAACCGCGACGTCGTGCTGCGCTCGATGGTGACGCTGAAGGGGCTGACCTTCGCCGAGACCGGCGGCATCGTCGCCGCCGCGACCACCTCGCTGCCCGAGCAGCTCGGCGGCCCGCGCAACTGGGACTACCGGTTCTGCTGGCTGCGCGACGCCGGCCTGACCCTGATGGCGATGATGACCGGCGGCTACTACGACGAGGCGAGGCTGTGGCGCGACTGGCTGCATCGCTCGATCGCCGGCAGCCCCGACCAGATCCAGATCATGTACGGCATCGCCGGCGAGCGCAGCCTGCAGGAATGGGAGGTGCCCTGGCTGGCCGGCTACCAGGGGGCCGCCCCGGTGCGGGTCGGCAACGCCGCCGCCGGCCAGCTGCAGCTCGACGTCTACGGCGAGGTGATCGCGGCGCTGCACCTGGCGAGACAGGAGAACCTGCGCGAGCCGGGCTACGGCTGGTCGCTGCAGGTGGCGCTGGTCGAGCACCTGGAGACGATCTGGCAGGAGCCGGACGAGGGCATGTGGGAGGTGCGCGGCGGCCGCAGGCAGTTCACCGTCTCCAAGGTGTTCGCCTGGATGGCGTTCGACCGCACCATTCGCGACTGCGAGCAGTTCAGCCTCGACGGGCCGGTGCAGCGCTGGCGCCAGGTGCGCGACCAGATCCACGCGGCGGTGTGCGAGGAGGGGTTCAGCAGGACCAAGGGCTGCTTCACCCAGTCGTTCGGCGCCGAGGCGCTCGATGCCGGGCTGCTGCTGATCCCGGTCACCGGGTTCCTGCCGGCCGACGATCCCAGGATCGTCGCCACGGTGGCCGCGGTCGAGCGCGAGCTGATGGAGGACGGCTTCGTGCTGCGCTACCGCACCGAGAGCAGCGTCGACGGCATGCCCGGCCGCGAGGGCGCCTTCCTGGCCTGCACCTTCTGGCTGGTCGACGCCTACGTGCTGCAGGGGCGCTACGGCGAGGCGGAGGCGCTGTTCGAGCGTCTGGTGTCGCTCAGCAACGACCTGGGCCTGCTGTCGGAGGAGTACGATCCGCGCGCCAGGCGCCTGGTCGGCAACTTCCCGCAGGCCTTCTCGCACGTCGGCCTGATCAACTCGGCGGTGAACCTGCGCAACCGCGCCGTGCCGCTGCGCGGCGACACCCAGGCCGCGGCGGAGTAGGACCCGCAACCGGGGTCCGGGGCCGCCGGCCCCGGCGGGTCCAGGGCAGCGCCCTGGCCTAGAAACTGTGCCCCAGCGAAGCCACCACCACGATCGAAGCCCCGATCACCAGCGTCGTGCCGAGCAGCGAGCGGATGCTCTCGAACAGCGCCGGCTGCGGCCGGATCGCCCGCCGCGCCCTGCGGAACGGCCCGAAGAACGTCCAGAGGAACACCCCCGTCATCACCAGCGCCAGCCCCTGCATGGCGTTGATGTGCCAGTCGGCGTTGGCGAAGCCGCCCTCGCGGAAGATCTCCATCGACCAGCCGGTCAGCAGGACGATCGGCATCACGTGCCAGACCAGCCGGAAGAAGCGGGTCAGGGTCTGCAGGGTCACCGACACGCGCTGGGTCTGGTCGAGCAGGTTGAGGCTGGGGCGCAGCACCAGCAGCGCGTAGCCGGCGCCGCCGACCCAGAGCGCCATGCCGAGCAGGTGCGTGGCGAGCACGAGGCCCCAGAGGATGGTGGCGGATTGCGACTGCATCGTGGGCTCCAGCGCGGCGTTGT
>CAXTNB010000437.1:0-2537 GCA_964245385.1 uncultured Acetobacteraceae bacterium
CACCGGGTCGGGCTCGGCCTGATGCTGGCGACCGACGCGGGGCGCGGCTTCTCCACCGCGATCGCGATCCCCGACGACGCCTATCCGGCGCTGCGCTACGCGGCCGCCTTCGGCAAGCACGTGCTGAGCCGCAACGCGGACGCGTTCATGCACTTCATGGCCACCGGTCCGGCCCGCGCCAGCCTGACCGGCAGCGGACTGGAGATCGAGACATGACCCCGCCCGGGATCGAGGAGCAGCGCCATCCGCTGCTGCGGCGGCTGACGCACTGGCTGTTCGCGCTCGCCGTCCTGATCATGATCGGCAGCGGCTGGCGCATCTACAACGACGCGCCGATCCTGCCGTTCCGCTTCCCGCTCTGGGCCACGCTGGGCGGCGATCCCGACTACTCCTACGACCAGCACGGCGAGTCCGGCACCGCCAACGCGATCCTGTGGCACCTCGCCGGCATGTGGCTGCTGGGCGGCAGCGTCGCCGTCTACGCCGTGCACGGCATCCTCAGCGGTCATTTCCGGCGCGACTTCCTCCCCGTCGGGCCGGCCTCGTTCTTCCGCGACTTCGTGGCCGCCGCGCGGTTCCGGCTCGACCACCGGCTCGGCACCTACAACGCGGTGCAGAAGGTGTTCTACTGGGGGGCGCTGTTCAGCATCGCGATGATGGTGCTGTCCGGGCTCGCGATCTGGAAGCCGGTGCAGCTCGGCTGGCTGAGCTGGCTGATGGGCGGCTTCGCGTCCGCGCGCATCGTGCATTTCTGCTTCATGTGCGCGATCGTCGGCTTCCTGGCGGTGCATGTAACCCTGGTCGCCGTGGTGCCGAAGACCCTGGTGGCGATGACGCTGGGGCGCGCCACGGCGCGTCCGCACCCGCCGGGGCCGCCGCAGCAGTCGGAAGGATGACGATGGCCGATCCGCGACCCGGGCCGGACGATGCACGCGTCGAGGGCGCGCTGCGCGCCGCGATCGGCAGGCGCACCCTGTTCGGACGCAGCCTCAGCCTGGGCGCGCTGACCCTGCTCACCGGCTGCGACATCAGCGACGCCGACATCGTCCAGCGCAGCCTGAAGTCGGTCTCGCTCTGGAACGACCGCGTGCAGGCCGTCCTGTTCGGCCACGGCAGCCTGGCGCGCATCTTCCCGCGCAGCGCGCTGGCGCCGGCTGACCGCTTCAACGCCTTCTACGGCAGCGCCGACGTGCCGAAGCTCGACCCCGACAGCTACCGCCTGTCGCTGGCCGGCGCGATCGCCGACAAGCGGCCCTGGCGCGTGTCGGACCTCGAGGCGCTGCCGCAGACCGACCAGATCACCCGGCACATCTGCGTCGAGGGGTGGAGCTATGTCGGCGAGTGGGGCGGCCCGACGCTGGGCAGCCTGCTGCGCCGCGTCGGCGCCGACCTCACCGCCGCCTATGTCGGCTACGAATGCGCCGACGGCTACTACGGCGGCATGGACATGGCGACCGCGCTGCACCCGCAGACCCTGATCGCGCTGAAGCGGCGCGGCCGCACGCTCGAGCCGGAATACGGCTACCCGTTCAAGATCCGCATCCCGACCAAGCTCGGTTTCAAGAATCCGAAATTCGTGACTACCCTGTTTGTCACCGGTCGCCGGCCGGGCGGGTTCTGGGAGGACAGGGGCTATAACTGGTTCAGCGGATCCTGAGCACCGCAGCACCGGCGGCGCGCGCGGCGGCACCTGCGCCATCGCGGTGATGGCCAAGGCGCCGCGGCCCGGCTTCTCCAAGACCCGGCTGGTGCCGCCGCTCTCGGCGGAAGCGGCGGCTTCCCTCAGCGCCGCCTTCCTGCGCGACACCACCGAGAACATACGCGCGGCCTCCCGTGAGGCCGCGGTGCAGGGCTTCGCCGCCTACGCGCCGGCCGGGCTGGAGGCGCTGTTCGAGGGGCATCTGGCGGCGCAGACGCCGCTGCTGCTGGCGGACGGCAGCGGCGAGATGCCGCCGCGGGTGCAGGGCGGCGGACGCTGCCTGCTGCACGCGATCCGCGCCCTGCTTGAGCGCGGCTTCGGGAGCGCGTGCCTGCTCAACGCCGACGGTCCGACGCTGCCGACCTCGATCCTGGTGCGCGCCGCCCGCGCGCTGGCCGAGCCCGGCGACCGGGCCGTGCTCGGACCCGCCGACGACGGCGGCTACTACCTGATCGGCCTGAAGGCGGCGCACGCCGAGCTGTTCGAGGATATCGCCTGGAGCACCGACGCGGTGGCGGCGCAGACCCGCGCCCGCGCCGGCGCGATCGGCCTGAAGCTGGTCGAGCTGCCGGTCTGGTACGACGTCGATGACGGCGCGGCGCTGGCCCGCCTGCGGCACTCCTGCCGCCAGCCCACGGAGGGTGCGGCGGGCGAGCCCTATGCCGCGCCCGCGACCCGGGCCTGCCTCGATCGTCTCGGCCTGTGATACAACCCGCGCCGCAACGTGTGCGCGGGGATGCCAGCCTTGAAGCCGAGCTTGCCCACCTTGCAGAGCGTGATCCGGAAGGCCGCCCTGCCGGCCGCGGGTGCCGCGATACTCGGCCTGACGCTGCTCGGC
>CAXTNB010000438.1:0-2536 GCA_964245385.1 uncultured Acetobacteraceae bacterium
TTCGCGAGCAGGGCGTGGAGCGGCTGCACTCGCGCAAGCTGCGCGGCTTCGACGAACCGCCGTTCCGTTGAGGCCGCGGGCGCGCCGGGCCGTCGATCTCGAGGCTCAGGCGGCCGGCATGCTCTGCGACAGCGCCCCGCCCAGGCGCAGTGGGGCGATGCTGCGCGCGAGCCCGGTGCGGTCGTCGGTCTCCACCAGCACCCCGCTCAGGCTCGCCTCTCCCTCCGCCGGCGCCAGCCGCTCGCCGGGCATCTTGCGCACGAAGCGGGCGACCGCCGCCTCCTTGCCCATGCCGATCACGCTGTCGTAGTCGCCGCACATGCCGGCGTCGCTCATGAAGGCGGTGCCGCCGGGCAGCACGCGGTGGTCGGCGGTGGGGGTGTGGGTGTGGGTGCCCACCACCAGCGACACCCGACCGTCGACCGAATGCGCGAACGCCGTCTTCTCGCTGGTCGCCTCGGCGTGGAAGTCGATCAGCGCGGCCTGGATCGTCACCCCCAGGCGATGCCGCGACAGCAGCTCGGCGGTGGCGCGGAACGGGTCGTCCATCGCGTCCATGAACAGGCGGCCCATGACGTTGACCACCAGCGCGCGTCGCCCGTCGGCGAGGCCGACCACGACGCTGCCGGCACCCGGGGTGCCGGGCGGGAAGTTGATCGGACGGATGATGCGCGGCGCCTGGCTGATATGGCCGATCAGCTCCTTGCGGTCCCAGGCATGATTGCCGAGCGTGATCACGTCGGCACCGGCGGCGAACAGGCTGTCGGCCATCGCAGGCGCCAGGCCGAAGCCGTGGCTGGCGTTCTCGCCGTTGACCACGACGAGGTCGAGCCGCAGCTGCGGGCGAAGCTCCGGCAGCGCGGCCTCGACGCGCTCGCGTCCGGCACGTCCGACGATGTCGCCCAGGAACAGGATCCGCAATCGGGTTCACCTCTCGAGTTGGACCGCGCCGGCCTCGGTCACGATCGCGCTCAGCTTCACGTCGAACGGGCCGCGCGGCACCGCGTCGACCTGCTGGAAGCCGAACCCGTAGCCGACCGCGCGCGCCCGCGGCAATGCGCAGAGCGTGCGGTCGTAGTAGCCGCCGCCGTAGCCGAGGCGGTAGCCCTGCGCGTCGAACGCGAGCAGCGGCACGAACACCAGGTCCGGCACGCCCGGGGCACCCTCGGGATGCCGGGTGCCGAAGCGTCCGGGCAGCATCGCGCAGCCGGGATGCCAGCGGCGGAACAGCAGCGCCTCGCCGGGCGGCGGCGTCTGCGGCAGCAGCACCCGCTGGCCGCGCGCGTGCAGCGCCTGCCAGAGCGGACGCAGGTCCGGCTCTCCCGGCAGCGGCCAGATGCCGGCGACGACCTCGCCGGGCTCGATGCGGATCGCGGCGCGGATCGCGGCGATCAGTGCTGCGGCGGCGTCGCCGGCGCGCGCGCGGCGCGCGGCCATGGCGTGCCGCAGGGCGCGCTTGGCGTCTCGGACCGCCTCGGGATCACCCGGAACATTGCTCATCGGCAGGAGTGCGGAGCCGCCATGGCCGTTGGACTGTCGACCTCCCGGAACCCGCTTGTGCAGGTGGGCGCCGGGTAATGCGACCGATGGCCGCAACAGTGCCAGCTCCCGAGGAAGTGCTTATCGGCCCAGGGGTTGAATTGCCTCACGAACCGGGCAGCCCCGCACCACCCATCTAGTCATGATCGAGCGTCGCCGCAATGGCTTCCGCGCGTTCCGCCAGGTTGATCATCTGGCGTTCGCGCCATGCCGCCTGCGCCCGCACCGCTTCCGCCTCCTCGATCATCGCCGCGGTGGCCGGCGGCATGCGGTTGGCGGACAGGTCGTACAGCTCGTCGGCCATCAGCAGCGCGGTCAGCGCCAGCAGCCGCGCCTCGCCGCTCTGGCCGCCGATCGCGCGCACCCGCTCGACGCGTCGATCGACCTGTGCGGCCATCGACTGCAGGTGCGCCTCCTGCCCGTCCTCGCAGCCGACCACGTAGGCGTAGCCGTTGATGCGGATCGTCACCTGCGCCATCGCCGGCCTCCTTCGCACCCGAGCTTCGCGGGGAGAACGCTAGACCGCGTCATCGGCCGCCCGTGGCGGATCGGGCGGGATGCCGTCGAGCACCGCGCGCAGCCGCACGATCAGCGCGTCCAGGCTGGCCGCGATCACCGGCAGCTCGACGCCGGCAGGTGCCGGACCACGAGGCGTCGCCGCCGCGATCTCGGCCGCCGCCTCGCGTCGCTCCAGGCCGACGGCGATCCGGTGCAGCGCGGCCGCCAGCCGCTCGGCCGGGTCCTGTTCCTGCGCGCCCGGATACTCAGACACTCCCGCCATCCTTCGCGACCAAGACATCGGTTGCACAGATCGCGCGCAGGGATTTGAACGTCAAGCATGAAGCAGGACGAGCCGGAGCCGCCGCCGCGCGCCGTCGTGATCCACGGCCACGCGCACGCCGTCGCCGCCCTGCAGGCTGCCGCGCGGGTCCGGGCCGCCGCGGGCGGCGCGGCGCGCGGCAATCTGCTGCTGCTCTCCGCCCCGGCCGCCGCGGGG
>CAXTNB010000439.1:0-2535 GCA_964245385.1 uncultured Acetobacteraceae bacterium
GCCTGGCGCCGCGGCGCCAGGACACGTATCGTCCCCAGGGCGCGATGCTCCGCGCCTGTCGCGGCGACGGCCGAGAACGGGCCGGCCTGCGGCAACCGGCAGACCAGCACCGCGCACACCGTACGCCGCGCCTCGGCATGCAGCAGCAGGCCGCCGCCCGGGCCGCCGGCGGCGACGTCGTGCAGCAGGCGCTGCAGCCGGCGCTCGTCCGCTGCCTGGCTGGCATGCAGCCCGCTCGGATCGAGCCGCAGCGGTCCGCACCGGCAGGCTCGCTCGGCGGCCAGGTTGCACGCCAGTACCGCGCCGCTGCCTGCCACCACCAGCAGCGGCATCGGCAGGGCGTCGAAGGCCTGCGACCTTGGGCCGGTGCCGCAGGCGCGCAGGCGGTCGCGGAGCTGAAGCGCGCGCTGCAGGTAGGGTAGCAGACGCAGCAGCAGCGCGCGCTCTGCTTCCCCGAAAGCCGGCGCCTCGGTCGGCCGGTGCCAGGCGAGGCGGCCGCCGCGTCCCTGCCGCAGCGGCGCCACGACGCCGATGAACCAGAAGGCCGGCAGATGGTGGCGTCCGAAGTCGTTCCAGATCTCCGAGCGCAGCAGCGAGCGCGGATCGACCATCTCGTGCCCGAGCAGGCAGGCGGCCTCGGGATGCAGGCGCGCGAAGGCGGCGTAGGGATCTTGCGCGCGGTATCGCTGGGCGTACAGGGCGATCGCCGCCGGCGGCCAGCCAGGCATTGCCAGCAGCTCGACGTCGTGGCCAGCCGGATCGTCGACGAACAGGATCCCGGAACACGCGTCGAGACGTCGGCCGAGCGGCGCCAGTGCCGTCTGCCACTCGGCCTCTCCGCAGGCTGCATCGTAGAGCTCACCGATGCACTCGGCGAGTTCGCTGATCTCATCGAAGACGGGCGGGACGGCACGCATTGCCTAGTCGTCCGGGAAAGACGTTCTGTTTTTATATTGAAGCTATCCGAATTAATTTCGATCTCATAGTCAAAATTGAGGATGCGGCGCCACGATCCGCGGGCTCTCCTGCGCGCGCTTCGAGATACCACCCCCCGAACCGACAGGAGAGACGATCATGGGTGCCAGCGGCGATCGCGCCAGCGGCCAGAGAACCAACGTGCCCGTCAACAAGGTCACGGTCAGTGCACTCGCAGGAGCATCAATCGCGGTGCTGGCTTGGCTGCTGCGGACCTATACCACGATCGACATCCCTCCCGCGGTGCAGGACGCCCTCGTCATCCTGCTTACGTTCGGAGCCGGCTGGCTGACGCCGCCCGGTGCAGGCGAGGTCGTGCTGCTGTCGCCCTCCCCCGCGAGCCCGCCGCTCGCCGCGGCCGAACAGCCGAATTCCTGACCGTGACTGCGCCGATCGCCACGACGCGACGGCGAACCCGATCCCGAGGAGCGAACGATGCCCGATGACCAAGCCCTGAATTTGCAGCCGCAGCGGCTGATACCGACCGTCCGGCTAAGTCCCGACGCTGAGACCGTCGCTCAGAAGCTCGGCCTGCTAGCCTCGCTCGCCGGCAACTGGCACGGCCACGGCTTCAACCTGATCGCCCGCCCGGACAAGGACGGCAACGGCCCGCTGTTCCTTGAGCTCAACCAGACCGAGGAGACGCTGAAGGTCGATGCGATCGCCTCGCCGATCCCCAATCGGGGCTTTGCCCAGACTGACATCCAGCTGTTCGGCCTGACCTACCTGCAGAAGATCAGCGACAGCGTCACCGGCGGCGCGCTGCATATCGAGCCCGGCATCTGGGTGCTGCAGCCGCAGACCAGCGCGCCGCAGGAGGAACCGCCTCCCGGCGGGGAGATCGTCGCGCGCATGGCGACGATCCCGCACGGCAACGCGGTGCTGGTGAAGGGCTCCGCGATCGAGGTGCCCAGCCTGACCAACGGCAGCTTCGCGATCCCGCCGGTGAACACCTCACCGTTCGGCGTCGGCAAGCCGATGCCGGTCGGCGGCACGCAGGGAGGGTTCCCGGCGTACAACCTCGCCGACCTCAGCGCGGCCGCGGCGAACTTCCGCACGCCGTTCGGCAATACGCCTGCGGTGCCGCTGCCGGCCGCAATCGACGGCGTGGCGATGCAGACGGTGGTCAACGACCCTACCCGGCTGCTGCAGCAGACCATCAAGGACCAGTTCATCGAGAAGATGGTGGTGCTGGACATCGCCACCGTCGCCCAGATCACGACCACCGGCGCCCCGATCACGATCGCCAACGGCGGAGGCGGCATCGAGAACATGCCGTTCCTGGTTAGCAACGCCGACACGGCGCTGGTGTTCGCGACGTTCTGGATCGAGACCGTCCGGCACCCGTTCCAGAATTTCCTGCAGCTGCAGTACGTGCAGACGGTGATCCTGAACTTCCCGATCCTGGGCACCAGCACCAACCTCAGCTGGCCGCACGTCTCGGTGGCGACGCTGCGCAAGACCTTCGGCTAAGCCGTGATCGGGGTCTGGGGCCGCCGGCCCCAGCGGGTCAAGGGCGGAGCCCTTGGCTGAAGCCTAGCTCGCCGCCATGCGCAGCCG
>CAXTNB010000440.1:0-2533 GCA_964245385.1 uncultured Acetobacteraceae bacterium
CGGCGCTGATGATGCGCCAGATCACCCGCTTCTGGTGCTCGCGCAGGCTGATGACCGACGAGGCGCCGGGCAGGCGGAGGTGGCGGCCGTCGAAGCAGCGCGGCACCAGGTTGTTGAAGCGGTCGTTGTAGATGCGGGCCAGCCGCTCGGTGCGGTCGACGTCGCTCCACACCCAGCGCTCGAACGCGCCCTTGATCTTGGCCAGCTTCTCCTTCGCCGCCTCCGTGTCCGGGGCGTTCAGCTGCCGGTGTTCGCCGGCCTCGTCCTTCCAGGTGTCGTAGATCTGCGGGATCACCGCGTTCAGCGCGTCGTCCAGCAGTTCGCCGGCGTGGCGGCGGGCCGTGCCCCACTCCGACGTGGCGGCCGCCTGCCCGTGGAACGGCTGCAGGTCGACCGACCAGGACGCGATCTCGACCGTGTGCCGGATGGTGGTCGAGATGCCGATCACCTCGGACGAGAACAGGGCGACGTCCGCGGCCGGGATCCAGGGGGCGCCGAGCCGGGCGGTGATGTCGGACGGGCGCAGGTCCTCGGGCTGCACGGCCCGGAGCGCCGCGACGTTGCGGGCGTAGCGGGCGTCGAGCGAGGCGGACGCCTCGGCGATGGCCAGCTTGGTGCGGACCGACCCGGACAGGTAGGCGTCGGTCGTCTCCCAGGTCTCCAAGCCGTCCGTGGTCAGCGCCGGGTTCAGGAACACCGCGTCGCCGAGCTCGGCCAGCGTGTCCTCGCGCGACCGGCCGATCAGCTCGGCGACGTGCAGGATGTCGACATAGCCCCGCTCGTGCAGGGTGACGGCCAGCGCGTCGGCGGCGGAGGTGATGATCGGCTCGGAGGGCGGGTGGATCACCCGCTGGGTGAACACCGGCCCCTGCTTGGCGGTGTCGCTCTCGACGTCGTACTCCTCGATCGACGCCACCAGCCAGCAGTCCGGGTCGTCGACGAACGGCTGCAGGTTCGGTCGCCGCACCGTCTCGCTGACCTCGCCTGTCGCCTCGTCGGTGCGGGTGCTGATCGTGGCGAGGTTGATGGGGCCGAACTGCTTGGTGAAGGTGAGGTAGGCGGTCTTCAGCCGCGCCTGCAGCGTGCCCCAGGGCTCGTTCGCCTCCTGCGCCCGCAGCACCGCCCGCACCGCGTCGCGCACCGGGATCAGTCCGCGGATGATGCGGGCGTGCTTGTTGAAGATGCCCTCCTTCTGGGTGGCGGACTTCACCGCCACCGGCTGTGGCTCGCCGTCGACGACCTGGTGCAGCGCCTCCCCGATCAGGACGTAGCTGCCCTCCTTGATCGTGCCGCCCTCGGCCGCGGTGCCGACCACGATGCGAGGCGCCTTCGGGCGATCGGCACCCGGCATTTCCGGTGCCGGCAGCCGACGGCCCTCGGACAGCACGGCCAGGGCGCGGCCGAGCGCGTCCGGCAGATCGAGTCCGGGACGGGGGCGGCAGGTGTAGATCGGGCCGTACTGGCTGGTGGTCCAGGCGTGCTCGCCCAGCACCATCTCGGGGTGCTCGGCGAAGTAGCGGTTGGCATGCAGCGTACCCTCGCCATCGGTGTCACCGCCGACCTCGACCACGGTGTCCCAGGCTGAGCCGGTGTCCTCCGCGCCAGGCTGGCGGCGCTGGAACAGCAGCACGTCCACCACGACCTCGGTGCCGGCGTCCGCCGCCATCGCGCCCTGCGGCATCCGCACCGCGCCGATCAGGTCAGCCAAGCCAGCGATGTGCTCGCGCGCGGTGGCCGCGGTCTTGTCCATCGTCCAGCGCGAGGTGACGAAGGCCGCCACCCCACCCGGCTTCAGACGCTCGATCGACCGGGCGATGAAGTAGTCGTGCAAGGACAGGTGCAGCTTGCCGGCGGCGTCGTCCGCCCGGACCGTCCGGTCCGAGAACGGCGGGTTGCCGATCACCACGTCGTAGCGCTCGGTCAGCCGGGCCTTGGTAAAGTCCTCGGCCCGGATCCACGCTTCCGGGAACAGCTTGGCGGCGATCCGCGCCGTGATCGGGTCGGCCTCGATCCCGGTCAGCGCCGTCTTGCCCGCCGCCTTCTCCGGCAGCATGGCCAGGAACAGGCCGGTGCCGCACCCGGGCTCCAGCACGTTGCCGCCGCTGAAGCCCATGCGGGTCAGCGCGCCCCACATCGCCCGCACCATGAACTCCGGGGTGTAGTGCGCGTACTGGGTCGCCCGTGCGAGCCCGGCCATTTCCTCCGGGCCGACCAGCTGCTCAAGCTCGCTCCCCAGATCCTCCCAGCCGGGGCGGAACGGCTCGCCCACGCGGCGGAACATGGTCTGCGACAGCTCGGTCGCGCTGAAGGCGCTGAACCGCGCCAGCCGGTCCTGCTCGTCCGCGGTGGCTGCGCGATCGTCGCGCTCCAGGTCCTGCAGCAGGCGGATGGCGGCGAGGTTGTCGGCCGCCCTGCCCTTCCAGTTCGGGGCGAGGGAGCGGTGGCCGTCCAAGCGCCAGTTCTTCGCGGGCGGGCGGAAGGCGATGACCTGCGCTGCGGCCGGCGTCTCCTCCGGTTCGTCATCCTCGTAGGC
>CAXTNB010000441.1:0-2526 GCA_964245385.1 uncultured Acetobacteraceae bacterium
GGAGCCGACCAGCTCCGGGCTCGGCGGCGACTGCTACGCCATGCTGTGGGACCCGAAGCTCGGTCGGGTGGTCAGCCTCGCCGGCTCCGGCGCCTCGCCGCGCGGGCTCAGCCTGGAGACGGTGCGGGCGCGCGCCAGGGACGGCGTGATCCCAAAGCTCGGCGCGGTCAGCGTGTCGGTGCCCGGCGCGCTGGACGCCTGGTGGTCGCTGCACCGGCGCTACGGCAGGCTGCCCTGGAGCGAGCTGTTCACGCCCGCGATCCTGATGTGCGAGCGCGGCGTGCCGACGCCGCAGATCATCGGCTACTACATCAAGCGCAACCTGCGCGCCTTCCTGCGGCCCGGTTCCGGCGTCGAGGAGACCGCGAACGCGATGCACACCTACGCGCCCGGCGGGGTCGCGCCGAACGAGGGCGACGTGCGCCGCAACCCCGACCTCGCGCGCACCTACCGGATGATCGCCGCCGGCGGCCGCGACGCGTTCTATGACGGGCCGATCGCCGACACCATCGAGCGCTACTTCCGGCGCATCGGCGGCTGGATGACGCGCGCCGACCTGCGCGCGCACCGCTCCGAGTGGGCCGACCCGCTGGTGACCAGCTACCGCGGCGTCGAGATCTACGGCATGGCCGCCAACACCCAGGGGCTGGCGACGCTGCAGATGCTCAACATCCTGGAGAATTTCGACCTGCGCGACGCGGGCTTCCAGTCGGCGCACTCGATCCACCTGCAGGCGGAGGCCAAGCGGCTCGCCTACGAGGACCGTGCCCGCTACTACGCCGACCCGCACTTCGCCGCGATCCCGATCGAGTGGCTGAACTCCAAGCAGTACGCCGCCGAGCGCGCCCGGCTGATCCGGCCGGACCGCATCCTCACCCCGGTGCATCCCGGCCAGGCGCCGAGCCACGGCGACACCACCTATTTCAGCGTCGCCGACGACAGCGGCATCATGGTGTCGATGATCCAGTCGAACTTCCGCGGCATGGGCTCGGGACTGGTGGCGGACGGGCTGGGCTTCATGTTCCAGGATCGCGGCGAGCTGTTCTCGCTCACCGACGGCCATCCCAACCTGTACCGGCCGGGCAAGCGGCCGTTCCAGACCATCATCCCCGGCTTCGCCACCCGCGGCGGCGAGCCGTGGATGGCGTTCGGGGTGATGGGCGGCGACATGCAGCCGATGGGGCAGACCCAGATCGTGGTCAACCGGGTCGACTATGGCCTCGACATACAGGCCGCCGGCGACGCGCCGCGCTGGCATCACGAGGGCTCCTCGCAGAGCATGGGCGAGGACCTGCCCGGCCTCGGCCCGGACGGCCTGCTGCGGCTGGAGGCCGGCGTGCCGGCGGCGTCGCGGGCAGCGCTCGCCGCGATCGGCTGGCGCATCGGCGCCTCCGACGGCGGCTTCGGCCGCTACGAGTGCATCGAGCACCGCGGCGGCGGCACGGGCCGCGTCTACGCCGCCGCCTCGGAGATGCGCGCGGACGGGGTGGCGCTGGCGTACTGAGCGCGCGCGTCGTCACGACCGGGTGACGACACGAGCCTTGACTCCCCCCGCACCGGGCCTAGCGTCGTCGAAAAAGGGGTGGACGTTGCTCGCACTCAGCGGGATCGAGAAGCGGTTCGGCGGCGTGCGCGCCCTGCGCGGCGTCGACTTCGATCTGCAGGCGGGCGAGATCCACGTGCTGCTCGGCGAGAACGGCGCCGGCAAGAGCACGCTGATGAGCGTGATCTCCGGCGCCATCGCACCCGACCAGGGCAGCATGACCCTGGCCGGCCGCGAGGCCCGCTTCGCCAGCCCGCGCGAGGCGCACGCGGCGGGCATCATCATGATCCCCCAGGAGCTCGACCTGGTGCCCGGGCTGAGCATCGCGGCCAACCTGTTCCTCGGCCACGAGCGCCTGACCGGACGTCGCACGCTCGACGACCAGCGCATGATGCGCGAGGCGCACGCGCTGCTGCACCGCGCCGGGGTGGCGCTCGATCCGGCGCTGCGCGTCGCCTCGCTGCGCATGGGCGAGCGGCAGCTGGTGGCGATCGCCAAGGCGCTCGCCGCCGACGCGCGCATCCTGATCCTCGACGAGCCGACCGCGGCACTCTCGGCGACCGAGGCCGAGCACCTGTTCACCGTGGTGCGCGAGCTGCGCGGCCGCGGCGTCGGCGTCATCTACATCTCGCACCGGCTGGAGGAGGTCGCGCGCATCGCCGACCGGGTCACGGTGATGCGCGACGGCGCCGTCGCGGGTCAGGCGGCCGCCGACGCGCCGCAGGCCGAGCTGGTGCGCCTGCTGGTCGGCCGCGACTTCAGCGCGCTGTTCCCCGACGGCAGCAGCGGCGCCGGGGCGACGCTGCTGACGATCGAGCACGCGCGCTTCGTGCCCACGGTGCCGCGCGCCGGCTGGCAGGCGCCGGTCGACGTCTCGCTGTCGGTGCGGCAGGGCGAGATCGTCGGGCTGTCGGGCCTGATGGGGGCCGGCCGCACCGAGCTGCTCTCCGCGCTGTTCGGCTACGAGGTGCAGGGACGCTGGG
>CAXTNB010000442.1:0-2237 GCA_964245385.1 uncultured Acetobacteraceae bacterium
CCTGATCGGGGCGGCGACGTCGCTGCTGGTGTCGTACCTGGTGTTCCGCTCCCGGGCGCGCGCGAGCGCGTTCGCCGCCGCGTCGGCGATGCTGGATGCGCTGCAGACCCTGCTGCAGGAGGTGCTGTCCGGCGCGGGCGCCACGCTGTCGCGCGACTCGCTGTCGGAGATCGCGTCGGCGTCGCTGCGCGCCCTCGCCGACGCGGTGATCGAGGCCCGGCGCGAGCATCTGGGGACGCTGGAGGCCGCCGATCCGCTGCTGGTCCGGCTGGTGCCGATGCTGCGGCGGCTGCAGAGCGACGTGCTGTTCGTGACCCGCGCGGTGGACGAGCTGCCGGATGCCGGCGCCTACTCGGCCACCCTGCATCCGGCGAGCCTGGCGCTGGGCCAGGTGTTCGACGCCCTGCGCACCCGCTGCCAGGCGCTGGCGCGCGACGACCGCCCGCCCGACCGGGAGGCGGCGGCGGGAGAGATCGACACCCTCGACCAGACCCTGGCCTCGCTCGGCGACACCGCCGGCGTGCCGATCCGCTTCACCCTGCAGATGCTGCGTCGCGACCTCGACGACGTGGAGGCGGCGCTCGAGCAGGACCGCGTCGAGAGATCCGGCGCCTCGGTCGCGGCGCGCGCCGGGGCGTGAGGCGGCCGCGTCAGGATTGGGTGACGTGGCGGCGCCTGCGATGCGTCGCGGGCTTCGTCGTCGTCGGCTCGGGAGGCGCTGCCGCCGGCGGCGGCGGCACCGGCACCCCGGTCGCGTCGGCCGACACCTCGACCCTGAGCAGGCTGCGCGGCTTGCCGCCGCCCGGTATCAGGCTGACCGCGAAGCCGTCCGGACCGGCGTAGGCGGTGTCGGCGGTGTAGGTGACGTGGGTGCGCTTGTCGTAGTTGTAGATGAAGCTGCTGCCGTGCATCGGCAGGGTCGAGAGGACGAACGAGGCGTAGGCGCCGCCTTCCGGCTGGCTGACCGTGACCGTGCACAGGCCGCCGTCGCTGCGCGTCCGCATCGTGACCGCGCGACCCTGCGGCGTCGCGGCGAGCTTGCCCGGGCTGCACAGCGCCGAGCGCTTGAGGTAGGCGAACGGGTCGGGTGCCACCGGCGCCGGCGGCGGCGGCGCATGGACACAGCCGGCGAGGCCGGTGACGGTCAGGAAGATCACGGCGACACGCAGACGCACTCGACAGCTCCGCTCCAGCTCCGGCCGGCGCCGGTCCAGGTCGGGACCGTGGCGCAGGGACGCCCGAGCCCCTGTAGAGCAAGCCCTGCCGCTGCGAAAGCCTGCGTCCGGCGGTGCCGCCCGGGAACGCGGGGGATCGCGTCACGATGCGCGCCAACTCGGTGCAGGAATGCAACAGTCGTCGCGGCGGGGGTTTGCCCTGCGGTGCGCTTGCCCTAGCCTGCACGATGCGGCCTGGCGCCGCGACCGCCCTGGAGATCCGCATGTCGTTCCGCGCTGCCGGCGCCCCTCGCTCCGACCGCCACCCCCTGCTGCGCAGGCTCGCCGCGGCGGCACTCGCCGGTGCGGCGGCGCTGGGCGGCACGCAGGCCATGGCGGTGTCGCGCTGCGCCATGTCGCCGACGCGCGAGGCGTTCAACGTCCAGGGGCTGAAGAGCGAGCTGATGGTGACAGCACTCTCCTGCGGCGCCCAGGACCGCTACAACGCGTTCGTCGAGAAGTTCCGCCCGGGCCTCAACGCCGAGGAGTCGGAGCTCAAGACGTACTTCACCACCGCCTACGGGCGCGGCGCCCAGAAGCAGCACGACGACTACATCACCCAGCTCGCCAACGTCGAATCCGAGCGCGGCCTGCAGGCCGGGACGCAGTTCTGCGATCAGCGCGTCAGCATGTTCGACGAGGTGGCGGCCCTCGACAACGTGGGCGACCTCGGCGGCTACGCCGAGGCCAAGGACATCGTGCAGCCCGCCGCCTACGACAGCTGCGCCGTGCCGCCGCGCGTCAAGCCAGGCGGCAGGGTGCGGCACGCGCGCGGTACCGCCCGCCACAGGCGCTGAGCCCTGGCCGACGATCCCGTGCCCCTACCCAGCGCTCGGCCGACCTTGACGGTGAGGCGCGGGACACGCAAGAACACACCATGAACGAGCTCTCCTCGCGCGCGCCGGGCCGGTCGCCCGGCAAGGCCGTCAAGCTTGCCGCCGCCAAGCCCGCCGCCGCCAAGCCCAGCGCGACCAAGCCCAGCGCGACCAAGTCCGGTGCGGCGCCGGCAGCGCGTGCGGGATC
>CAXTNB010000442.1:2272-2522 GCA_964245385.1 uncultured Acetobacteraceae bacterium
GCGGACGGCTACTCGGCCCGCGACATCGAGGTGCTGGAGGGGCTGGAGCCGGTGCGGCGCCGTCCGGGCATGTACGTCGGCGGCACCGACGAGACCGCGCTGCATCACCTCGCCGCCGAGATCCTGGACAACGCCATGGACGAGGCGGTGGCCGGCCACGCCAGCCTGATCGAGTTCGCGCTCGAGACCGGGCAGCTGCTGAAGGTGCGCGGCAACGGGCTCCCCCTCCCGGTCGACAGCCCCCCGAACT
>CAXTNB010000443.1:0-2513 GCA_964245385.1 uncultured Acetobacteraceae bacterium
GTCGCACGGATCCCGCATCGACGGTGCGTCCCAGCTCCAGACGGCCGGCGGGCCGCAGGGAGAGACGCCCCTTCGCTTGATCCTGATCGTTGCCTTCGCTCATGTACCCGCCTGTTCCAGCCCATCCGCGGGCCGATCCTCGGGAGTGCCCCGTCGAACCGGCGCCTCGCTGGCAGAAGCCAGTCCGGCAAGCCCCGCATAACGTCCATTCTCCGCGATGAGCCGGTCGGCCAAGGCCCCCGCCATCACGGCACCGTGCACCACATGGTCACGACCGAAGGCCGCGCCGAGTCTCGTTCCGGTCATGCATGACACGACCGGCAGATCGCGAGCGCCGGAGAGCAGGCGTGCCCGCTCCGCGACGCTGCCGTCCGACGCCTGGACGATCAGGCCGGCCCTGCGGGCCACGATCCATTCCCGCGTCTTGCCATAGCCGCTGACGGCCTGGCCCGCGCGACGTGCGAGACCGAGCAGGTCGGCGATGCGACGCAGCAGGCCGTCCTGCAGCATCGCGGCGAGATCGGGAGGAACCGTCACCGGCCCACGTGCGGCACGCGCGAACGCGCCGCGTTTCCGCGCGGTTTCTAGCACATCCTCCCGCGCGCTCAACCAGATTCCCCGTCCTGGCAGACGTGCGGCCAGGTCGGGTGTCAGGATCCGGTCGGGCGAGATCACGAAGCGGATCATCCCGGACGGCGACGCGGAGGTGCGGGTGACGATGCAGCGGCGCAGCGGCCCCCGCTCGTCCGGGACATCGCCCGCGATCGCGTCGTCTTCCGCCTCGGGAGGGATCGGCTCAGACGTGGGAGTCCTCCTCGTCCGCCGTCTCCGCCTCGGCGTGCACCGCGTCCGCGGCCGCAGCCGTCGCGCCGGCGTCCTCGCCCTCGAACCAGTGCGCGCGGGCGGCCATGATGATCTCGTTGGCCGCCTCCTCGTCGATCGCGTCCGACCCCAGGATCTCCACCAGCTCGTCGCCGGCCAGGTCGGCCAGGTCGTCCAGCGTCTTGACCCCCTTCTCGCCCAGCGTCACCAGCGCCTGCATCGAGAAGCCGCCGATCTCGGCCACCTCGTCGCTGACGCCGAGCTCGACGCGCCTGGCGTTCAGCGCCTCGTCGCGACGGGCCAGGAAGGTCTCGGCGCGACGGATCAGCTCCTCGGCCACCGTCTCGTCGAAGCCCTCGATGTCGGCGAGCTCGTCGACCGGCACGAAGGCCAGCTCCTCGACCGAGTTGAAGCCCTCGGTGACCAGCAGCCCCGCGATCACGTCGTCCACGTCCAGCGCCTCGACGAACTGGCCGGAGCGGCGGCGGAACTCCTCCTGTCGGCGCTCGCTCTCCTCGGCCTCGGTCAGGATGTCGATGTCCCAGCGGGTCAGCTGGCTGGCCAGGCGCACGTTCTGGCCGCGGCGGCCGATCGCGAGACTCAGCTGCTCGTCAGGCACCACCACCTCGACGCGCCCGGCCTCCTCGTCCATCACCACCTTGGTGACTTCGGCGGGGGCGAGCGCGTTGACCACGAAGGTCGCCGCCTGCGGGCTCCAGGGGATGATGTCGATCTTCTCGCCCTGCAGCTCGGCGACCACCGCCTGCACCCGCGAGCCGCGCATGCCGACGCAGGCACCGACCGGATCGATCGAGCTGTCGCGCGAGATCACCGCCATCTTGGCGCGCGAGCCGGGATCGCGCGACACCGCCTTGATCTCGATGATGCCGTCATAGATCTCCGGCACCTCCTGGGCGAACAGCTTGGCCAGGAAGGCCGGATGGGTGCGGGACAGGAAGATCTGCGGCCCGCGCGGCTCGTCGCGCACGTCGTAGATGTAGGCGCGCACGCGGTCGGAGTTGCGGAAGCTTTCGCGCGGGATCAGCTCGTCGCGGCGCAGCAGCGCTTCCGCGTGGCCGATCTCGACCATCAGGTTGCCGTACTCGGTGCGCTTCACCGTGCCGTTGACGATCTCGCCGACGCGGTCCTTGAACTCGTCGTACTGCCGCTTGCGCTCGTACTCGCGCACGCGCTGCACGATCACCTGCTTGGCGGTCTGCGCCGCGATGCGGCCGAAATCGATCGGCGGCAGCGGGTCGACCAGGTGCTCGCCGACGTTGATCTCGGGCTTGAACTTGCGCGCGATGTGGACCGGGATCTGCGTCTCCTCGTTCTCCACGTTCTCCACCGCCTCGGTCCAGCGGGACAGGCGCACGTCCCCGGTGCGTCGGTCAATGGTCGCGCGTATGTCCTTCTCGTGGCCGTACTTGGCGCGGCCGGCCTTCTGGATGGCCTGCTCCATCGCTTCCAGCACTTCCTCGCGATCGATCGATTTCTCGCGGGCGACCGCGTCGGCGACCAGCAGCAGCTCGGGACGGGAGACGGCAGTATCCATGATCACCCTCGATGGTCTCTCAATGCGTCTTGCGGTTCGGCTTCGGCCCGCGCACCGGCCGGGCGGCGGGAGGTGAGGCGGCGGGAAGGGCGTCGGCCGCCGTCGCGTCGTCGGGTGCGGCCGCCCGCATCATACG
>CAXTNB010000444.1:0-2511 GCA_964245385.1 uncultured Acetobacteraceae bacterium
GGCGGGGAACGAACCGCCGCGCCCGGCGTGGATGTCGTGCAACCAGGAGCACCGTCATGCCAGAGCACGCCCCGGAGACGGCCAAGACCACCGCCAACACGCCGGTATCCGACATCGATCCCGGCGGCACCCGGCCCAAGCCTGCCGACAGCAAGCCGACGACCCAGCAGCAGGTGCAGAGCGGCGACCAGAACGTCAATCCGCCGCACGGCACGGACCGCTGAAGATCGGGCGCTAGCGCGGCACCTGGTCCCGGGTGCTGCTCCAGTGCTCGGCCAGCTCCAGGACCACCTTGCTGCCGACGAGGTAGGCGGAGTCGAGCGAGGCACGGTAGGCGGAGAAGCCGGTCTCCTTGCCCTCCGAGGCGAGCAGCGCCGCCGCGGTCTCGCCTGGCGGCGGCATGTCGTAGTTGCTGGCGGTGCGCAGCACCAGCACCCGTGACAGGTCGACGCGGCCCGCCCGCGACAGGAAGGTGAGCGCCTGCACCATGCCGCCATCCTCCTCGGCGGTGGTGGCGAAGCGCCCCTGGCCGTGGGTCCAGTAGCGGGTCCAGTCCTCGGCCCAGCGGTTCAGCCTGCCGCCCACCCAGAAGATGCCGGACGACAGCGTGTCGCCTTCGAGCACGAAGGGCGGCCGCTGCGCCGCGGGCATGCCGGCGTAGCGCGCGCGCAGCGCCCGCAGCGACGGACTGTCGGCGAGCCGCAGCGAGCGGGTCAGCGCGTAGGCCCAGTCCACCAGGCCGGCGTTCAGGGTGTAGACCGCCGTGCCCCACAGGCTGTCGGCGGCGGGAACCGGCTGCTCGTAGGGGGTGGTGCGCTGCAGCGGCACGTAGCCGGTCGGCCAGCCGGGCGGGATCTCGCGGGCGTCGATCTCGTGCGCCTCGCCGGTGACGACGTGATGCGCCCAGGCCGCGGAGGCCACCGAACCGGCCATCGGGTCGATGCCGGCGATCCCGGCCAGCACGAAATAGGCGTGGCTGAGGTCGAAGCGGGGGTCGTAGCCGAGGGCGGTGATCGAGGCGGCCATGCGCGCCGGGCCTTCGCCGCTCACCATGCCGAGCACGCCGCGCCGCGGATCGTAGCGCAGCGCGTGGTAGCCCTGCGGGAACGGCAGCGACGTCGGCAGCGGCAGCCGCTCGACCCAGTCCTGGAACTCCCCCGGCGCATCGCCGGTGTCCTGCCCGAGCTCGAACGTCGTCACCACCACGACCCGGACCGGGATCGGCTCCGCCGCCCGCGCTGCCCGGGTGACCAGCAGGGCGGCGAGGAGTGCCGCGACCAGGTGTCGCATCAGTGCCGATCTCCCTCCCCGCGCGGCAGCAGCGCCGGCTCGAACACCAGCGTTGCAAGAAGCGTGCAGGCGAGGCTCATCAGCAGCAGCCGGCCCATGCTCGCGGTGCCCGGATGGTGCGACAGCGCCAGCGAGCCGAAGGCGGTGCCGGTGGTCAGGGCCGAGAACAGGATCGCCTTGGCGGTGGGCGAGGCGAGCGGGTCGCGCAGCCCGACCCGCCAGTTCATCACGAAGTAGATGTTGAAGCTGACGCCGACGCCGAGCAGCAGCGGCAGCGCGATGATGTTGGCGAAGTTCAGCTTCTCGCGCAGCAGCATGCACAGGATCACGGTCAGCATCGCCGACAGCAGCAGCGGCGCCAGCACCATCGCCATGTCGCGCAGCCGGCGCAGCGCCAGCAGCAGGATCAGCGCGATCATCGCCAGCGCCGAGAGCGCGGCGGTCTCGAAGGCCGAGACGATGGTGTTGGCACTCTCGACGATGGTCGCGACCGACCCGGCGGCGTCCGGCCAGACGCCGCGCACCTCGGCCAGGAACTTGTGCAGCGTGCGGCTGTCGGAGGCGCCGCCCTTGATGTGCACCTCCAGGTGCGCCTGGCCGTCCGGCAGGATCCAGTCGCGCGCGATCCCCGGCGGGATGTCGTGCGCCGAGACCGGGCCGGCCTGCAGCACGGTGCGCAGCTGCTCGAGCTGCATCGGCAGGAAGCGCACCAGGGCCGCGTCGGTCGCCAGCAGGGCGGCATCGGGCTCGGCGGAGAGACGGCGCAGCGCCTCGACGACGGTGCGCAGCGGGTCGTCGGCCGGCAGCTTGCCCAGGACGGGCGCCAGCGAGGCCACCGCCTTCACGGCTGCGCCGCGTATCGCCGCCGCGTCGGGACGCGGCGAGACGTCGTACGGGCTGAGCGTCGGCAGCAGCAGCTGTGCGGCGTCCTGGATCATCGGCAGCTTCTGCGCCTGGTCGGGCGGCACGAAGCTGTCGAGCATGGGCACATCGTGCACCAGCGGCAGCCGCTCCAGGCGCCGCGCCACGACGCGGGCCTGATCGAGGTTCGGCACCAGCAGCTCGGCGCTGTACGGGCTGGTCAGCGGATCGTTCATCAGCAGGTGCAGCGCCTGCATGCTCGGCGCGTTCGGGTTCTTGGTGTGCAGCGGGTCGCCGTCGAAGCGGAGCAGCGGCCGCATCGCCGCCCCCGCGAGGCCGAGCAGCGAGAAGCCCGCGACC
>CAXTNB010000445.1:0-569 GCA_964245385.1 uncultured Acetobacteraceae bacterium
CAAAATCCTGGTCGTCACAGGTCCTAACTTCGGCTGCGGCTCCTCGCGCGAGCACGCCCCCTGGGCGCTGCTTGATTTCGGCATACGCTGCGTGATCGCGCCCTCCTTCGCCGACATCTTCTACAACAACTGCTTCAAGAACGGCATGCTGCCGATCTGCCTGCCGCGCGAGCTCTGCGACCGCCTGATGCGCGACGCGGCACTGGGCGGCAACGCGCGCCTGAGCGTCGATCTGGAGCGGCAGGTCGTGGTGCGTCCGGACGGCGAGGAGATCGGCTTCGCCATCGATCCGTGGCGGCGCCACCTGCTGCTGGAGGGGCTCGACGATATCGGCCAGACCCTGCGCCACGCCGGCGCGATCGACCGCTTCGAGCAGCGCCGCGCCGAGAGCGCGCCCTGGATGCCGGCGATCGCGCTTGACTGATCCGCGGGTCAGGCCGCGCGCCGTCCCGCCTTCACCCCGTCCGGAAGCACGCTGATGCCGTCGAACAAGAAGCTGCTCGTGCTGCCGGGTGACGGGATCGGCCCTGAGGTGATGCGCGAGGTCGGGCGCGTCGTCGGCTGGCTGT
>CAXTNB010000445.1:579-2509 GCA_964245385.1 uncultured Acetobacteraceae bacterium
GGCGGCATCTGCTTCTCCGCCACCGCGGCCCGGGGCGGCGGCGCCTCGATCGACGTGCACGGCGTGCCGATCCGCGACGAGGTGGTGCGGGCGGCGCGGGACGCGGACGCGGTGCTGTTCGGCGCGGTCGGCGGTCCGCGGTGGGATCATCTCGGCTTCGAGCTGCGGCCGGAGCTGGCGATCCTGACCCTGCGCCGGGAGCTCGGCCTGTTCGCCAACCTGCGGCCGGCGCTGGTGCTCGACCCGCTGGTGGAGTCCAGCACGCTGAAGGCGGACGTGGTGCGCGGGCTCGACATCATGATCGTGCGCGAGACCGTGGGCGGGATCTATTTCGGCTCGCCGCGCGGCATCGAGACGCTGCCCGACGGCAGCCGGCGCGGCGTCAACACGGAGGTCTACACGACGGGGGAGATCGAGCGCGTGGCGCGCGTCGCCTTCGAGCTCGCGCGCGGCCGCCGCCGCGCCGTCTGCTCGGTGGAGAAGAGCAACGTGATGGAGAGCGGCCTGCTCTGGCGCCAGGTGGTCACCGAGCTCGCCGCCCGCGAGTATCCGGACGTGCAGCTGTCGCACATGCTGGCGGACAACTGCGCGATGCAGCTGGTGCGCCGGCCGCGCCAGTTCGACGTGATCGTGACCGGCAACCTGTTCGGCGACCTGCTGTCGGACCTGGCCGCGATGCTCACCGGCAGCCTCGGCATGCTTCCCTCGGCGACGCTCGGGGCGATGGACGAGGCGGGCCGCCGCCCGGCGCTGTACGAGCCGATCCACGGCAGCGCGCCGGACATCGCCGGCAAGGGGCTGGCCAACCCTCTGGCGCAGATCCTGAGCTTCGCGATGCTGCTGCGCCATTCGCTCGGGCTCGAGCACGAGGCGTCGACGATCGAGGGCGCCTGCACGCGCGTGCTCGCCAGCGGCCTGCGCACCGCGGACATCATGAGCCCGGGCATGGCGCGGGTCGGCACGCAGGTCATGGGCGAGGCGGTGCTGCGCGAGCTGGAGAAGCTGGAGGGCTGAGCCTCGGGCCGGCTCGACGGTCGGCGGGCGCAGCGCCATGAGGAGCGGCCGAGAACCGGGCGCGGTCCTCGCCGTTCGGGATCAGGATCGGATCAGGTCCGCCCACTCGAAGGAACGCGCATGAGCGGCTCCAGCCCCTCCACGGCGATCGCCGTTCTCGACGACTACCACGGCGTCGCGCTGACGCTGGCGGACTGGTCGACGATACGCGAGCGCGCCAGCGTCACGGTGTTCGGAGATCATCTCGCGGATCCCGAGGCGGTGGTCGAGCGGCTGCTGCCGTTCGACGTGGTCTGCGTCATGCGCGAGCGGACGCCGCTGCCGCGCCACGTGATCGAGCGCCTGCCGCGGTTGAAGCTGATCGCCTCCACCGGCGCCCGCAACGCCTCGATCGATGCGGCGGCGGCGGCGGAGCGTGGCATCGCGGTCGTGCATACCGGCTACAGCTCGACGCCCACGGTCGAGCTCACCTGGGCGTTGATCCTGGCCGGCGCCCGCCACGTCGTCTCCGAGAACGCCTCGCTGCGCGCCGGCGGTTGGCAACGCGCGGTCGGCGACGACCTGGCGAACCAGACCCTCGGCCTGATCGGCCTGGGGCGGATCGGCTCGCTGGTGGCCAGGGTGGCGCTCGCCTTCGACATGAAGGTGATCGCCTGGAGCCAGAACCTGACGGCGGACGCCGCAGCGAAGTCGGGCGCCCGGCTGGTCTCCAAGCGCGAGCTGCTGCAGCACGCCGACGTGGTCTCCATCCACCTGGTGCTGAGCGAACGGACCACCGGCCTGATCGACGCGGCGGACTTCGCGCTGATGAAGCCCTCGGCGCGGCTGGTCAACACGTCGCGCGGCCCGATCGTCGCGGAGGCCGCCCTGCTCGAGGCGCTGGCCACGCACAGGATCGCAGGTGCAGCGATCGACG
>CAXTNB010000446.1:0-1760 GCA_964245385.1 uncultured Acetobacteraceae bacterium
GGCCCAGTCCAGCCAGGGCAGCAGCGCCTCGATGTCGTGGCGCTGCACCGTCGCACCGCCCCAGATGCGCAGGCCGGGCGGCGCGTCGCGGTAGCTGGCGATGTCGTGGGCGACGCCCTCCCGCTCCAGCAGGCCCGCGAGATGCCTCGCCGCCTCGGCGCGACGCGCCGGCGCGAGGTCCGCGAACCAGGGTGCGCTGATGCGCAGGCAGATCGAGGTGCTGGAGCGGGTCTCCGGTGCCTCGGCGAGGAAGCCGGCCCAGTCCGACCGCGCCACCCAGCCCTCGATGGCGGCGAGGTTGGCGCGGCTGCGGGCGATCAGCGCCTCCAGCCCGCCGATCGACTCCGCCCAGCGCAGCCCGTCCAGCGCGTCCTCGGCGCACAGCATCGACGGCGTGTTGATGGTGTCGCCCGAGAAGATGCCCTCGATCAGGCGGCCGCGGGCGGTCAGCCGGAACAGCTTGGGCAGCGGCCGCGGCGGCGGCGCGGCTTCTAGTCGCGCGACCGCCCGCGGCGACAGCGCCAGCATGCCGTGCGCCGCCTCGCCGCCGAGCACCTTCTGCCAGGACCAGGTCACCACGTCGAGCCGGTCCCAGGGCAGCCGCATGGCGAAGGCGGCGGAGGTGGCGTCGCAGATGGCGAGCCCGTCATGGCCGGCGGGGATCGCGTCGGCACCCGGCAGGCAGACGCCCGAGGTGGTGCCGTTCCAGGCGAACACCACGTCGCGCGACCAGTCCACCTGGCTGAGCGGCGGCAGCCGGCCGTACGGCGCCTCCAGGACGCGCGCGTCCGGCAGCGCCAGCTCGGCGACGATGTCGTGCGCCCAGCTCGACGAGAAGCTCTCGAAGGCGAGCACGTCGACCGGACGCGCGCCGAGCAGCGACCACAGCACCATCTCCACCGCGCCGGTGTCGGAGCCCGGAACGATGCCGAGGCGCCAGCCCGGCGGCATGCCGAGCAGGGCGCGGGAGCGATCGATCACCTCGGCGAGCCGCGCCCGGCCGGCGGGTGCGCGGTGGCTGCGCCCGAGCAGCGCCCCCGACAGCGCCTGCAGCGTCCATCCCGGCCGCTTGGCGCAGGGACCGGAGGCGAAGTTCGGGCTCGCCGGTCGGGCGACCGGTTTCGGCGGAGCGGGCATGCGGGAACAGGTCCGGGTTGCGGCGGCAGGGTAGCCCAGTCGACTTCAGCAAGGCCAGGGTGCCCCCCGCGACACGGCGCGCTTGCCTTTGCCGGCGTCCGCCTGCAAGGACAGCCCTTCGCCGGCGCCCGCCGGCTAGGAGAGCCTTTTGCCGGCGTCCGCCGGCTAGGAGAGCTTTTTGCCGGCGTCCGCCGGCTAGGACAGCTATGACGTTCCTGCAATCCCCCGCCGAGCTCGCCGTGGCACGGGCCGCGCTCTCCATCGACAGCCGCGAGATGCCGCGCCTGCTGCGCCTCGTCGCACGCCGTCTGCCGGCGGACGAGCGGGCGGTGCGCGACGCCCTGTGCGAGGTGCGCCGCAAGGGCTGGGCGTCCCGCCTGATCGACCTCACGCAGCGCGCCGGCCGGGTCTGGGTGCGGCGCGACGACGCGCAGGCCGCCGTGCAGGACGTCGACGATCCGGCGCCGGACGACGCGGCCCTGCTCGCCTCGCTCGAGCCGGTGCTGTCGGCGCGGCTGCGCGGCGCCGCCGACACCGCCGACGAGGCGCTGGAGCTGATCCGCCAGGAGCTGGCGGACGGTGCCGGTCGGGTGCTGTCGCCGCCGCAGGAGGCGATGCTGGTG
>CAXTNB010000446.1:1770-2503 GCA_964245385.1 uncultured Acetobacteraceae bacterium
GTCGGAGCGGGCTTCGTCGCCGATGCCGCGCGGCAGGCCGAACGCCGCGAGCAGGCGCGCGACGAGGCCGCGCGCACCGCGCGGGCACGGCGGCGCGACGAGCTGCGCCGGCTGCGCGACTGGGAGCAGAGCCTGGTCGGGTTCGCCGCGGTGCCGGCGCTGCTCGGCTGCGACCAGGCCGAGGCGCTGCGCATGGTGGCGGAGAACCGGCTGCCGGTGGCGCGCCGCATCACCCGCGACGGCGTGGAGCACTGGGAGTTCGACCCGGCGGTGCTCGAGGGGCTGCGCCGCCAGCCGCCGGCCGGCCTGGAGACACGCGGCAGGTCGAACGGCATACGCATCGGCAACGCCGCGATCGCGCGGATCGCCGCGCTGGACCGCTACGCGGCGCACTTCCGCACCGCGCGCGCGCTTCAGCGTCGCATCACCCTGGTGACCGGGCCGACCAACAGCGGCAAGTCGCACACGGCGCTGGACACCCTGGCGCGCGCGCAGAGCGGCATGGCGCTGGCGCCGCTGCGCCTGCTCGCGCACGAGTTCCGCGAGGCGCTCGCGGCGCGCGGCGTGCCGTGCTCGCTCTCCCCCGGCGAGGAGCGCATCCCGGTGCCGGGCAGCCGTCACCTCGCCGCCACCGTCGAGATGTGCCCGCTGCACAATCCCGTGGACGTCGCGATGGTCGACGAGGCGCAGATGCTGCACGACCCGGAGCGCGGCGCCGCCTGGACCGCGGCGA
>CAXTNB010000447.1:0-2501 GCA_964245385.1 uncultured Acetobacteraceae bacterium
GCCTGTTCCACCGCGCCATCCTGCAGAGCGCCGGCTTCGAGCCGCCCGCCGTCGCCGCGGCCTGGTCGCCGGAGCGGGCCCATGCCGTGGCGGAGGGCCTGTTCGAGCGCCTGGGCGGTGGGGGGCCGAGCGCCCTCCGCGCGGCGCCAGTGGCGGCCTTGAGGGACGCGTCGCACGCGTTCTCGGGCGCGGCCCCCAGCCCCGGCCAGCCGCGCACGCCCGGCAGCCTGGCCTGGATGCCGGTGCCGGACGGCCGGGTGGTGGTCGCCGATGGCTACCCGGGCTGGCCGGAGGACGTGCCGGTCATGCTGGGCTGCGTCGAGAACGAGGCGCGCTACTTCCTCAAGCCCGACGGCGCATACACGCGCGAGATACTCGTCGGCATGTCGCGCACGCTGTGCGGTCCGAAGGCCGACGAGGTCTTGGCCTAGTTCGAGGCGGCGGGAACGCCATCCTACGAGGCCATGGAGCAGCTGATGACCACGGCGGTCTGGACCGAGCCCGCCCTGGCGACGGCACGGAGGTTCGCGGCCCTCGGCCGCCCGCCCTACCGCTATCATTTCCGGCGGCTGCCGCCCGGCGCCCTCGAGTCCGGCGACCGCGTCAAGCACACCGCGGAGCTGCGCTACGTCTTCGGCACGCTGACCGATGACGGCGCCTACGACGCGGTGGACCGGCGCGTGTCCGAGGATGTGCAGGAGGCCTGGATCTCCTTCGCCCGCACCGGCGTCCCCCGGACCGATGACGGTGCGGCCTGGCCGCGCTACGATCCCGCCGACCCGCGGATCGCGATGATCGACGATGTCGTCTCCATCGAGCCGCATCCGGTCGATCCCGTCGACGCGCTGGTCAACGCCTGCAGGACCGGCGGCCCATGGGAGCCGGCCGGACCATTGCGGCATCAGAAGTAGACCGACGCGCCTCCGATCACGCTGAGCGCGCTGCCGGTGTTGCCGGTGTAGGTGAACGGGGTGGGGTAATCGGCGTAGCTCAGGGCCGCGTTCAGGTAGACGCCGTGGATCACCTGGAAGCTGTAGGCCCCGGTGATGGTCTTGGTGTCGGTGTGCGTCAACTGGTGGACCGTCCGCAGACGCTGGATCAGGAACTGGCTGAAGATGTTGTCGTTGAAGATCAGCGAGGCGAGGTCGAACGGCCGGTGCGGCAACAGGCCGAGGCCGTAGAGGCGGGCCTCGTAGTATTGCGAGAACGGGTTCAGGTTCGGCGTCGCATACTCCACCGAGAAGCCGGCGTACAGGCCGCGGAACGACTCCCTCGGTATCGGCGAGACCCTCAGCAACTGCCGGTCGGCCAGCAGGTAGAGGAAGTAGTTGTGGTCGCTGGTGCGGTTGATGTGGTCCTGTTCGGTGTAGTGGCTGCCGCTGTAGGACGCGCCGGCACGAAGCCAGGTCGACATCGAGGCCGGTGTAGACAACGTGCGGTAGCCGACCTCGTTGATCACGTAGGCGCCGGAGTTGGGCGTCTGGAAGTTCAGGCCGGTCGGGTTGTTGTTGTGCTCCAGCACGATGCCGCCCGGGTCGGTCGAGCGGGCCACGCCGAACTTGTCGTAGAGGTTGCTGGTGATGTGTGCGGTCAGGTTGATGCCGTAGGTCGGGAACGGGACGCCGCTGATCCCGGTCTCGCCGCTGAGCTGGGCGCCGATGCCGAACTGGCCGCCGCTGAGGCTGCCGGCGGTGAACACGCCTACGTACTCGAACGCATTGGCGAGCAGCCCGACCTTGATGTCGAGGTGCTTGTTGAACAGCGTCTGGAAGTAGCTGAGCGTGCCGAGGTTGAGCGTGGTCGGGCCGGCGGCGTTCCAGGAGGCGGCAGTGTAATTCGCCTCGACCACGACCTGGCCGTCGGGGATGCCGTAGCGGCTGAGGTCGATCGTGACTGCGGCCACGTCCGAGCTGAGCACGGTGGGCTTCTGCCCCAGATAGGACTGTGCGCCGTGGTGGTTATGGCGCAGCGCGTTGTCGTAGAACGTGACCTGTCCCAGGCCGATGTATCCGATCCCGTAGTCCTTGGCGAGCTCCTGCCGGAGGCCATCGGCACCGAGGTCGATGGTGTTGTTGGGCAGCGGGAAGTTGATGATCAGGCCCTTCCAGCGGTAGTTCGCGTAGGGGTCCAGGGGAATACCCGGTGCGCCTGCGGTCGCGGTCGCGGTGGACAGGACGTTGGGCGCGCCCGCGGCCGCGCCGGAGGGGATGCCGCCGCTTCCCGGAACCACCGGGTTGAACCGGGCACCACCGCCGGTTGGGGCGCCGGACGCAGCACCGGACGGGGCGATCGCCGCGAGCAGCGTGTTCGAGTCCACCTGCATGTCGCTGCCGCTAACGATCGCCGGGGTGTCTGACAGGGCCGTGGGTGGGGTCGGGGACTCGCGGTGGACCGCAAGGGCTGCCCCGGAGACGCAGCCGATGGCCCAGGCGAGCCTTGTTCCCATCCGTCGCGACGCGGACCTGTTCGTATGGCGACGTGCGACGATCTTGCCGAATCGA
>CAXTNB010000448.1:0-2491 GCA_964245385.1 uncultured Acetobacteraceae bacterium
CGCGAGGGGACGCGCAGCCGCGGCTTCCGGGCCTTGGTCGACGACCTCGCGCGCGCGATCCGCAGGACCGTGCCGGCGGCACCGGACGGTGGCCGCTGATGCCCAGCCTGCCGGCCCGCGTGGCAGGATCGGCCGTGCGGCTGTATCAGCTGGCGCTGCGGCCGGTGCTCGGGCCGAACTGTCGCTTCGTGCCGTCCTGCAGCGACTACGCCCTGGAGGCGCTGGCGCGGCACGGTGCGGCGCGCGGCGGCTGGCTCGCCTGCCGGCGCGTGCTGCGCTGCCATCCCTGGTGCGCCGGCGGCCATGATCCGGTGCCCCACCCCTCAGCAGACAATCTCGAGAGTCCGGCCGCGCCCTGATGGACAATAATCGCCTCATCCTCGCCGTCGTGCTCTCGGTCGCGATCCTGCTCGGCTTCGAGCTGCTGATGCCCAAGCAGAACCGCCAGGCGCTGCACCAGCAGGCGGTGCAGAGCACGCAGGCGACACCGCCCGGCGACGCGCCGCGGCCGATCACCGACCCGGCCACCGCCGGCACCCAGCCGGTGGCGGTGCCCTCGCCGCAGGACGAGCTGAGGAGCGGCGTCCGCCTGCCGATCGAGGCGCCGCGCGTGCACGGCAGCATCGACCTCACGGGGGCCAAGCTCGACGACCTGGTGCTGCGCGACTACCGCGAGACGGTGCAGGGCAACTCGCCGCAGGTGCGGGTGCTGGAGCCCGCCTCGGACCCGCAGCCCAACCTGGTGCAGCTCGGCTGGAGTGCGGCACCCGGCAGCACCCTGCGGCTGCCCGACGGCCGGACGCGCTGGAATGCCGACAAGCCGGCGCTGTCGGCCGGCGCGCCGCTGACCCTGTCGTGGGACAACGGCGCCGGGCTGACCTTCCAGCTGGTGTTCTCGGTCGATCGCGACTTCATGTTCAGCGTCGAGCAGCGCGTGCGCAACGCGGGCGGCCAGCCGGTGTCGCTGTATCCGTGGTCGCGCGTCAGCCGCGCCTACACGCCGGCGGTGACCGGCGGCTACCTGGTGCATGAGGGCCCGATCGCGGTGATCGGCGGCCGCCTGCAGGAGATGTCGTACAAGGCCGTGCAGAGCGACTCCGCCGCCAACGGCGGCGTCGGCTGGAGTGCGACGCAGCCGGCGGGCGTGCAGGCGGCGTGGGCCGGCATCACCGACAAGTACTGGCTGACCGCGATCCTGCCGGCCGCCGGCGTCGCCGAGACCGGCAGCTACCGCTACGTGCCGAACGCCGGTGCCGGCACCTACCAGATCGACTTCATCGCCCAGGCCCCGGTCGTGGTCGCACCCGGCGCCACCGCGTCCAGCGTCAGCCACGTCTTCGCCGGCGCCAAGGAGGTGCACCTGCTGGAGCGCTACGAGGCCGGGCTGCACGCCACCGACTTCTGGAAGGCGGTGGATTTCGGCTGGTTCGCGTTCCTGACCAAGCCGATCTTCACCGTGCTCGACTGGCTCAACACGGTGCTGGGCAATTTCGGCCTCGCCCTGCTCGCCTTCACGTTGATCGTGAAGACCCTGTTCTTCCCGCTGGCGACCAAGTCGTTCCGCTCGATGAGCAAGATGAAGCTGCTGTCGCCGAAGATGACGGCGGTGCGGGAGCGTCACAAGGACGACCCGATGAAGATGAACCAGGAGATGATGGCGCTCTACAAGACCGAGGGCGTCAACCCGGCCAGCGGCTGCCTGCCGATGCTGGTGCAGATCCCGGTGTTCTGGTGCCTCTACAAGGACCTCTACGTCACCATCGAGATGCGACACGCGCCGTTCTTCGGCTGGATCCGCGACCTCTCGTCGCCCGATCCGACCAACCTGTTCAACGGCTTCGGCCTGATCCCGTTCGACCCGACGGGGCTCAGCCCGATGCTGCATCTCGGCGTGTGGCCGATCATCCTGGGCATCACCATGTTCGCCCAGCAGCGCATGAACCCGCCGCCGCCGGACCCGACCCAGGCCAGGCTGTTCCAGATCATGCCGCTGATCTTCACCTTCGTGCTCGCCCGCCAGCCGGCCGGCCTGGTGATCTACTACTGCTGGAACAACACGCTGACGGTGGCGCAGCAATGGCTGATCATGCGCAGCACCCGGCTCGGGGGCGGACGGGCGGTGCGTCCGGCGCGCAGCTGAGCGAGGTCTTCGAGAGCCGGCCGCGCAGCGAGCAGGAGCAGGCCGACGCGGTCGAGGCCGGCCGGCTGCTGTTCGCCGCCGACTGCCGGTTCTTCTACGCTGCCCAGCGCCTCGACCAGCTGCCGCAGCCGGACCGCCCGGAGATCGCCTTCGCCGGCCGCTCCAACGTCGGCAAGTCCACCCTGATCAACGCGCTGACCGGCAGGCGGGCACTGGCCCGCGCCTCCTCGCAGCCGGGCCGCACCAAGCAGCTCAACTTCTTCAGCCTCGGCGACCGCCTCACCCTGGTGGACATGCCGGGCTACGGCTACGCCCAGGCGGCGCGCGCGGTGAAGCAGGACTGGCAGGGGC
>CAXTNB010000449.1:0-2484 GCA_964245385.1 uncultured Acetobacteraceae bacterium
AGATCAGGGCGTCGGCGCGGGCCTTCCGCAGCACCTCCGTCCGGGTCAGTATGAGGTCATCCTCTGGCATGGCCATCTCCCGTCGTCGGGTGGGTGGCGGTGGGTCCGGTGCCTGCCGGTCGAGCCGCAGTATAGCCGCATCCGACCGGCCGCGCACGGCGAACGAGGGCAGCCTAAGCCGCTGCCCACTCGTCCTCCTCGCCGGGCGCACCATCGCCACCGGCCAGTGCCGCCTCCAGGGCGTGCAGTTCGTCCTCCTTCTCCCGCAGTTCCTCCTCGAAGGCGAACGCTTCGCCGCGGCGGCCGCGGTAGGCGGGCAGGCGCTGCTCGGCCTCGGCCAGCCGGCGCCGGTGCTCGGCCAGCTCCGCCTCGAACCGGTCGAGCATGTACTCGAGCCGCGAGATCAGCCCCAGCGGGGTAAGGTCGTCGCCGAGTTCCACGCTCTGCTCGTGCCCGGTGCGGTCCAGCCAGACCGACACCCAGACCGATCCCTTCTCCCGGCCCAGCCGCTCGACCTGCATGCCGATCTCGAAGCCGCCGATCGCGCCCAGCACGCCGCGGCCTTCCCGCTTCTCCTTCTCGGCGATGCGGATGCGCGACAGCAGCGAGGCGCCGGCCGGCTTGCGCTCGGCATGGGTGCGGTCGCCCACCACTATCCGGAAGGCGTCGCCCCGGGTCGGTATGCGGCGCTGCAGGTCGGCCTCGATCTGGACGATGCGGGCGCCGGCGTCGCGGATCGTCGCCTCCGCGACGTGGATCTGCCGGGCGATGGCGTGCTGGTCGTCGAAGTGCGCCGCCCGCAGCCGCCGCAGCCGCGCCACCTCCGCCTCGATCCCCGCCTTCTGCATCAGCCGGGCGTCGCCCGACGCCAGCGCCTTGGCCATGGCGAACTGGTCGGCCTGCTCGGACACGTCCTGCAGGCGCCGGATCGACCGGTCGCCGGCCAGCGCCGCCGAGATGAACCGCGCCTTGCGCTCCAACAGCTGCCAGGACGTGGCATCGACCGAGCCCAGCGTAGCGTAGGCGTAGAGCCCGATCTCCTCGTTCTGGTTGCCCTGGCGCTCGATGCGTCCCTCGCGCTGCTCGATGTCCGACGGCAGCCACGGCACGTCCAGGTGATGCAGCGCCACCAACCGCAGCTGGGCGTTTACCCCCGTCCCCATGGTCTGGGTGGAGCCGAGCAGGAAGCGTACCCGACCGCTGTTCACGTCGTTGAACAGGCCCTGCTTGGCGGCCGCCTTCTTGTAGTGCTGCATGAACGCGATCTGCTCGCGCGGCACGCCGAGCCGGATCAGCTCGTCGCGGATTCAGGTGTAGGCCGAGAAGCCGCGCTTGCTGTCCGCCGCCTCGGTGCCGAGGTCGGAGAAGATCATCTGCGCCCCGCCCCGGTGCGGCCAGGCGGTGCCATCGGGCTTGCGGTAGAGGCGGTCGCCGGTCTCCAGCCAGATGCGGTGGGCGTTGGCGATCAGGGCGTTGAGCTTGTTCTCCGGCTCGTTGTCCTCCCCCACCCCGTCGTCGTTGGCGGCGACGAACCGCATGTCGATGGCGGCGTGGCGGCCGTCGGTGATGACCGACAGCAGGATGTCGTCGCCCTTCTCGGGCTTGCCCTTGCGCTCCTCGATCAGCTTGATCCGGGCCGCTAGCACCTTCTGGTAGGCCTTGAACGCCGGGCTGGCCTTGGCGGTGACGATCTGGCGCTTGCCGCCCCGCACCGCCGGCAGACACATGAACTGCCGCAGGTCGTCCTTCAGCACCACGTCGGCGGTGGAGCGGAACATAGCGATGAGGTCCGCCACGTTGACGAACTCGGCGAAGCGGGTGACCGGCTTGTAGTTGCCGGACGGCTGCAGCTCCAGTTCGGTGCGGGTGTCGCCGAAGGTGTTCGCCCAGGCGTCGAACTCCCCCAGCCCGCGCTCGGCCAGCATCTCCGGCTGCATGAAGCGCTGCAGGGTGTACATCTCCCCCAGCGTGTTGGTGATCGGCGTCCCCGAGGCCAGGATCAGCGCCCGGTCCGGGTTGATCGTGCTGACGAAGCGCGACTTGACGAACAGGTCCCAGGCCCGCTGCGAGCCGTCCGGCGAGATGCCGCGCAGCGTGCTCATGTTGGTGGCGAACGACAGCTTCCGGAACTCCTGCGCCTCGTCCACGACGATCTGGTCGATGCCGATCTCGCCCATGGGCAGCAGGGCGTCCTTGTGGCCCTTCAGCGCTTCCAGCTTCTCCTCCATGCCTTCCTTCATGCGCTCGATGCGCTTGCGCGAGATGCGGTCCTCGCTGTCCGTTCGCTCCAGCAGCTCGGCGTAGGAGGCGATCTGCTGGTCGACCAGCGCCTGCTCGAAGGCGGCCGGGGCGGCGATGAACTTGAAGGCCGAGTGGGTGATGACGATGCAGTCCCATAGCCCGGTGGCGGCCCGGGCGAGGAAGCGGGCGCGCTTCTCCTTCACGAAGTTGGTCTCGTCCGCGACCAGGATCTTGGCGTTCGGG
>CAXTNB010000450.1:0-1766 GCA_964245385.1 uncultured Acetobacteraceae bacterium
GGGCGTGAGGATCTGCTTCGTCAGCCGCCGCTTCTTCCCCGCGATCTCGGGCATGAGCGTCTACGCGCTCAACCTGCTGCACGCCCTGGTCGAGGCCGGCCACGACGTCACCATGATCAGCCAGTATCGCGACGACGCGTTCGGCCGCGGCGTGTACGGCGGCGGCCCGCCGCCGCCGGTCGCCGGCGTGCGGGTGATCGGGCTGGAGCAGAAGGGCGAGGCGGAGAGCGGCGACTTCGAGCGCGACATCGAGGAGATGGTGGCGACGATCAGGGCCGAGCACGCGCGCCGGCCGTTCAAGCTGCTGCACGCGCAGTACGGCTATCCGACCGGCTGGGCGACGCTGCTCGCCGCGCGCGCGCTGGGGCTGCCGAGCGTGGTCTCGATCCAGGGCGGCGACGGGCACTGGGTCGGCTCCTGCTGCGAGACGCACCGGCTGGCGATGACGCGCACGCTCGATCACGCGGGTGCGGTGCTGATCGGCTGCCGCTCGTTCGCGGACGAGGTCAGCGGGCGGCTTGGCACCGCGCCGTCGCGCTTCACCATCGTCCCCGGCGCGGTGGATACCGCGCGCTTCGCGCCGGACCCGCGGCCGCGCGATCCGGCCGGGCCGCCGGTGCTGCTGTATCACGGCCGCGTCGACCGCCGCAAAGGCGTGCTCGACATGATCGAGGCGCTGCGCCTGCTGCGCGACGAGGGGTTGGCGTTCCGGCTGGTGCTGTCCGGCATCGGCCCGGATCTCGACGAAGCCGCACGCCGGCTCGCCGCCACCGGGCTCGCCTCGCGCAGCACGATGCGCGGCTACGTCGACTACGACCATGCGCCGGAGGCCTACGCGGGGGCCGACATCTTCGTCTCGCCCACCTACGCGGAGGGCTTCTCCAACACCATCCTGGAGGCGATGGCGACCGGGCTCGCGACCATCTCCTGCCGCGTGGTCGGCGTCGTCGACTGCCTGCGCGACGGCGAGAACGGGCTGCTCACCGAGCCGGGCGACATCGCGGCCCTGGTGTCGGGGCTGCGCCGGCTGATCACCGAGCCGGCGCTGCGACGCCGCCTCGCCGACGCCGCACTCGAGGAGTGCCGGCGGGTCTATTCCTGGCCCGCGGTGGCGCGCCAGATCATGCAGGTCTACGCGGCGACGCTGCGCACGCCTGCCGACACCGGCTTCGAGACCGCGCTGCCGCGCGACCCCTGCCGGTTCCGCAGCGCGCCGCACCTGCTGTGAACATGCCCGAGAAGGATGGCCGGACGGCGCTGCTGCTGTCGCCGCACCTCGACGACGTCGCGTTCTCCTGCGGCGGCATCGCGGCGGCCCTGGCGCAGGCGGGCTGGCGGGTGCTGGTCGCCACCGCCTTCACCCGCTCGGTGCATCCCGCGTCGGGCTTCGCGCTGGCCTGCCAGCGCGACAAGGGCCTCGCCGACACGGTCGACTACATGGCGCTGCGACGCGAGGAGGACCGCGCCGCCTGCGCCGCACTCGGCGCCGAGCAGCGCCTGCTCGACCTGCCGGAGGCGCCGAACCGCGGCTACGCCTCGGCGCCGGCGCTGTTCGCGCCGCCGCGCCCGGGAGACGGCGTCGCGCGCCGGCTGGCACGGCTGCTGGCGGGCCTGCTGTTGCAGCAGCGTCCGTCGCTGTTGCTGGCACCGCAGGGTTGCGGGCGCCACGTCGACCATCTGCGGCTGATCGAGGCGCTGCTTCACCCGGCCTGCGTTGGGCTCGATGCGTCGCCGGTGCTCGGCTTCTACCGGGATACGCCCTACGT